>JAFGIH010000265.1 GCA_016929985.1 Thermoleophilia bacterium
ACCGACCTGACCGCGCAGCTCACCAAGATCCGTGGCGAGAACCCCGAGGTGCTCATCGTGTGGGGCACCAACCCGGGCCCGGCCCTGGCGGCCAAGAACATGGTGCAGCTCGGCATGGACATCCCGTATGTGGGTAGCCACGGCATCGCCAACCGCACCTTCATCGAGTTGGCGGGTGACGCGGCCGAGGGTGTGGTCTTCCCGGCCGGCCGGCTGCTGGCGCCCAGCTCCATCACAGATCCGGCACAAAAAGAGGTCACCGATCTGTTCGTGCAGCGCTACTCCCACGACTACGGAACGCCGCCGAACACGTTCGCCGGCTATGCCTGGGAGGCCATCAGCCTGCTCGTCGACGCCATCGAGAGGGCGGGCAGCACCGAACCCGCGGCTATCCAGACGGCGCTGAACGCGACCCAGGGTTTCGTCGGTTTCGACGGCGTCTACAACTACTCGGCGACCGACCATGACGGTCTGACCGCCGCTGACATGATCATCGTGAAGATCGAGGGCGGCACCTGGGTGTTGGTCGAATAGGTCTGGGAGGACCGTGTGCTTGAGCTGAGCGGCGTCCGCGCCGGCTACGGGAGGATAGAGGTGCTTCACGGCATCGACCTCACTGTGGGCGACGGCGAGATCGTCACCATCATCGGGGCCAATGGAGCAGGCAAGAGCACGCTGCTCAAGGCCATCTCCGGCGTGGTGAGGCTTTCGGCCGGCTCCATCTCGTTCGATGGGGAGCGTATCGATACGATGGGAGTGGAAGGCATCGTCGGACGCCGGTTGGTTCAGATACCCGAAGGGCGTAAGCTGTTCGGGCCCTTGACTGTGGAGGAGAACCTGGAGCTGGGCGGCTATTCACGCCGCCGCCGCGGCAGCCCGATGGCTGCGCGGCTCGAACGCGTGTTCGATCTGTTCCCGCGACTGCAAGAACGACTCAGCCAGCAGGCGGGGACTCTTTCGGGTGGGGAGCAGCAGATGCTGGCCGTGGCTCGGGCCTTGATGGCCGAGCCACGCCTCCTTCTGCTGGACGAGCCGTCGATGGGCTTGGCGCCCATCGTGGTGCGCGACATCTTCACCAGCCTGCGCCGCCTCAACGAGGAGGGTCTGACCATGGTCCTCGTCGAGCAAGACGCCCGCATCGCTCTCAGCCTCGCGCATCGCGGACTGGTCATGGAGCGGGGCAAGATCGTACTGGCCGACACGGCTCAGGCCTTGCTGGACAACCCGGAGGTGCGCGCCATCTACTTCGGCCGGCGCAGCGCCGGACATAGACGTGGGATGGAGAAGACATGAACGAGATCTGGAACACCGAGTACGAGTGCATGACCAGGGACGAGCTGCGCGAGCTGCAGTTCAAGCGGCTCCAGATGACCCTGCGCTGGGTGTACGAGAACGTTCCCTTCCATCACGAGCGCTGGTCGGCGATGAAGCTGAAGCCGGGCGATATCCGGTCGCTCGACGACATCCATAAGCTGCCGTTCACCGTGAAGAGCGACTTCAAAGCAGCCTATCCGTACGAGCTCTTCGCCTTGCCGCTGGAGAAGGTCATCCGCATCCACGCCTCGTCGGGCACCATGTCCAATCCCACCGTGGTGGGATACAGCCGGGGTGATCTGAGCACCTGGTCGGAGTTGTGTGCGCGCGTGGCGGTGGCGGGAGGCGCCCGCTTCCACGATGTGGCGCAGATCTCGTTCGAGTACGGTCTCACCACCGGCGCTTTCGGCATGCACGCCGGTCTGGAGCGGGTAGGCGTGACCGTCATCCCGGCGTCCACCGGCAGCACCAATCGTCAATTGCAGATCATGCGCGACTTCAAGACCACCGTGCTCGTCGGCACGCCTTCGTACGTGATGCACCTCACCGACGTGGCGCTCGAGTCGGGTTACGACCTCAAGCAGCTCAACCTGCGGGTCGCTCTGCTGGGCTCGGAACCGTGGACCAACCAGACTCGGGCGGAACTGGAGGAGCGCACCGGCATGTCGGCCAGCGACATCTACGGTCTGTCCGAGGTCATAGGCCCGGGCGTGTCGTACGAGTGCTGGAACAAGGACGGCCTGCATATCAGCGAAGACCATTTCTTGGTGGAGGTCGTCGATCCGCAGACCGGCGAGCCCGTACCGGAGGGCAAAGAGGGCGAGCTGGTCTTCACCTCCCTCACCAAGGAGGCCGTGCCGGTCATCCGCTATCGCAGCGGCGACCTGGCCAGCATCAGCTACCGGCCCTGCGCGTGCGGACGGGTCTTCGCCCGGCACAGCAAGGTCTATGCGCGCACCGACGACATGTTCGTCATCCGCGGCGTGAACGTGTACCCCTCGTCCATCGCCGCCGTCCTCGCCGATATCGAGAGTGTGGAGCCTCACTATCAGATCGTGCTGTACCGCGAAGGGTCTCTCGACCAGATAGAGGTGCAGCTGGAGGTATCGCCCTCGTTCCTGCCCGACATGGTGAGGAAGCTACAGGCCTTCCAGCACCACGTGGAGGAGCGCCTGCGCCAGGAGCTCGGCATCCGGCCGCGCGTGCGGCTGGTGGAGCCGAGGACCATCCCCCGGGACGTAGGCGCGACGGGACGGGTTATCGACAACCGGGGGGTCTGATACACTGCCGCGCAGGCACCTATCCGGCGCGGTTCGGCCGTCTGTGGACATCAGCTCTGGAGGATATCGTGGATCAACGTGATTTCTTGTTCACCTCGGAATCGGTCAGCGAAGGGCATCCCGACAAGATCGCCGACCAGATCTCCGACGCAGTGCTCGACGCCGTTCTTCGGGATGATCCGCAAGGACACGTGGCGTGCGAGACCTTGATCACCACCGGGCTGGTCGTCGTAGCCGGCGAGATCTCGACGACGACGTATGTGGACGTCCCCTCCGTGGTCCGCAAGACCATCGAGCGGATCGGCTACACGCGGGCCAAGTTCGGGTTCGACGCCTCGACATGCGGCGTGGTCACGGCTCTCCACGAGCAGTCCCCCGATATCGCACAGGGCGTGACGGCTGCACTTGAATGCCGGGTCGATGCGCACGACCTCGATGCGCTCGACTGCCAGGGCGCCGGAGATCAGGGCATGATGTTCGGCTACGCCTGCCGCGACACCGAGGAACTCATGCCCATGCCTATCCTCATGGCGCACAGGCTGGTGCACCGCATGAGTGAGGTCCGCAAGGGTGGCAGTGTGCCCTATCTGCGCCCCGATGGTAAGAGCCAGGTCACCGTGAAGTACAAAGACGGCAAGCCGGAGTTCATCACCGCGGTGGTGCTTTCCACGCAGCACAAGGACGGCATCGACATCGATATGCTGATGCGGCCTGACCTCATCGACCACGTCATCAAACCGGTGCTGCCCGAAGGCCTCTACGACCCTGAGTTCAAGAAGACCAAGTTGTACGTGAACCCCACGGGCAAGTTCGTCATCGGCGGCCCCATGGGTGACACGGGACTCACCGGTCGCAAGATCATCGTCGACACCTACGGCGGTTTCGGCCGGCACGGCGGCGGCGCCTTCTCGGGCAAAGATCCGTCGAAGGTCGACCGCTCGGCTGCCTACGCCGCTCGCTACGTGGCCAAGAACGTGGTGGCCGCGGGACTGGCCGACCGTTGCGAGATCCAGATCGCCTATGCCATCGGCGTGGCGCACCCGGTCAGCATCATGGTCGACTGTTTCGGCACCGAGCAGATCGATCAGGCGACCATCGAAGAACTGGTGCGCGCCCACTTCGACCTGCGGCCCGCCGCGATCATCCGCGACCTCCGGCTGCTCCGGCCCATCTACGAGAAGACGGCGGCCTACGGTCATTTCGGCCGCGAAGACGCCGACTTCACCTGGGAGAGCACCGACAAGGCCGCTGCCCTGCGCAGCGACGCGGGGCTGAGCTAGAGGCTCCGCGCACGAACAGAAGTCCGGCGCCGCCAGCAGCCCCTAGGCCGCGGGCGGTGGAGGTGACCGCGGCTGTGACAGCGAACGAGAGCCGGATCGCGCAGGTGGTCCCACTTCTGCGTCTGCACCACCTCGGAGATCGCCGGTTCGACTACCTGGTACCGGGGGAGCTTATTGACCGCGTGGTGCGCGGCTCTCTTGTGACGGTGCCGTTCGGCAAGAGGCGGGTCCGGGCAGTCGTGGTCGACCTCGGTGCTTCGGAGAGCTCCCACGCGGTGGAGCTGCGTCCTATCGAGTCGCTCGACGACGACCGGGTGCCCGAGGAACTGCTTCACCTGGCCCGCGGGGTCTCGGAGAGATACCTTTCTTCGTATGAAGCTGCGCTGCGTCTGGTGGCGCCTCCAGCCGCGGCTCGGGGGCGGCGTTCGGCAGGGGCCGAACGCAAGACCTGGGTGGTGCGGACCCCGCCGGAGGAGTTGTCGGCCGAACCTCCGGTCTCGAGACTGACCCCGAAGCAGAAGGCCCTGCTGGAGGCCATCCCTGAGGATGGCGTCGCGATCGCGGGCCTGTGCCGCAGTGTGGGCGTGGGACCCGGGGTGCTGCGTACTCTGGGCGCCAAGGGCCTCGTCGAGCTGAGGCCCGGGCGGGAAGCCGGCGTTGCGCCGGCGCAGCTCGGCTCTCTCGACGACGAGGCGGCCGGCAACCCGGGGGACCCCCCTGTCCCTATCCTCTGGCCGGAGCAGGAGGAGGCGGTCCGTGCGCTGGTACAAGCCTACGAGGGCCCCCAAACGGCCGAGCGCCTGCTGTGGGGAGTCACGGGCAGCGGCAAGACCGAGGTGTATCTGCGGTTGATCGCCCGCGTGCTCCAGAAGGGGGCGGGCGTGATCCTTCTGGTGCCCGAGATCGCGCTCACTCCGCAGATGATAGGTAGGGTGCAGGCCCGGTTCGGGAGCCGCGTGGGCGTGTTACACAGCGGTCTCTCCACGGGGGAACGCATCCGCGAATACCGGCGGATCGCCTGCGGTGAAGCACGGGTGGTGGTGGGGGCACGTTCGGCGGTGTTCGCTCCGGTGGCAGACGTGCGGCTGATCATCATCGACGAGTGTCACGACAGCTCGTACAAGCAGGAAGAGGAGCCTCGCTACCATGTGCGTACGGTGGCGCAGATGCGGCTTGGCGTCGGGGGAGGCCTGCTGCTGGAGGGCAGCGCTACGCCCCCTGTTGAGAGTGCCCGCCACCGCGAACACTGCGTCAGACTGACCCACAGGGCGGTGGGCAGCGAGCCCGAGATCGAGGTGGTCGATATGCGCAGGCAGGGGGGTGGCGATCTGCTGGCCCCGCGCTGTCGGGATGTCCTGGCGCAGACTCTGCGCGCGGGAGAGCAGGCCATCGTGCTTCTCAACAGGCGCGGCTACGCCGGATACGTGCACTGCAGCCTTTGCGGCCACGTCATGACGTGCGAAGACTGCGAACTGTCGCTGACCTATCACAGCCAGGCCCGGCGGCTCCTCTGTCACCACTGCGGCCGGTCGTACGGTCAGCCGCCGCTCTGTCCGGCCTGCGGCGAGGCGCCGCTCACCCGGGCGGCGCCCGGCACGGAGCGCCTCGACAAAGAGCTCCGCGCGCTGGTGCCGAACGAACAGGTGTTTCGGATGGACTCGGACATCCTGACCAGCGGCACGCGCGTGCGCGCCCTGCTCGAAGCGTTCCAGGCCGCCCACCCCGGCGTGCTGGTGGGCACACAGATGGTGGCGAAAGGCCATGACTTCCCTGCCGTGACGCTGGTGGTGGTGGCCGACGCCGACACGGGTCTCTACGTGCCCGACTTCCGAGCCGCGGAGCGGACGTTCCAGCTGCTCACGCAGGTCGCCGGGCGGGCTGGACGGGCCGACCGGCCCGGCAGAGTGCTGGTGCAGACCTGGAATCCCGATGTGCCCTGTATTAGAATGGCCCTGCACCGCGACGAGCAGGCCTTCTACAGCGAGGAACTCGCGACCAGGAGCCGTCTAGGGTACCCGCCGTTCGCCGAGCTGATCCGGCTGACGTGCGCGGCGGAAGACGGTGGGCGCGCTCAGGTGGGGGCCGAGTACCTGGTCGAGCGACTGAGCCCCTATTTCCACGCGCGGGAGCTGCTCGGCCCGGTGAGGCTGCCGGCGCTTCGCGGTAAGAGCAGGTGGCATCTGCTGATCGCCGCGGCCGATGGCGAACGGGCTCGCGGAATAGTCGGGCAGGCGATGGGGCAGTTACAGGAGCCGTATCGGGCGCGCGGAGTGGTGTTGTTGGTAGACGTCGATCCCCAGTCGTTCAACTGAGCAGAGCGAGGAATAGGTCGTAGCCGGGATGGGTGTGAAAAGAGCATTGGCCAAGGTGACGGGCTCCAAACAGGGGCCCATGGAACGGATCCGCACTATCGGAGACCCGGTCCTCAGACAGCAGACGAAGCAGGTGGAGGTGTTCGACACCCGTCTGCAGAAACTGGCCGAGGTCATGATGGAGGTCATGATCCGCGGTGACGGCGTCGGTTTGGCGGCCAACCAGATAGGAGTGGTAAGCCGGGTCCTGGTCTGGAGAAACCCGGAGTCCGAAGACGAGTATTACGTCTTCGTCAATCCGCAGATAGTGGAGCGGTCGGAATCGTGTTGTACGGCCGCGGAGGGGTGCCTCTCGGTTCCCGGCGTCACCATGGAGGTGGAACGGGCCGACGAAGTGGTGGTGGAGGCGCAGGACCTCAACGCTCAGCCCCTCAAATTCCGTCTGGCGGGGTTGCCGGCACGGATCGTCCAGCACGAGATCGATCACCTCGATGGCAAGCTGATAGTAGACCGGACCTCGCCCGACGAACGTCGCCGGGTGATGAAGGAACTCCGCGAGCAAGCGCTGGCGACAGGGACGTGAGCTTCGCTTTCGCCGGCACGCCCGAGTTCGCCGCCTGGGTCCTCCAGGACCTGGCAGACCGGGGCAGACGGCCGTCTCTGGTCATCACACAGCCCGACCGGCCCTGCGGACGGGGCCGTCGGACCAGCCCACCGCCGGTGGCCATCGAGGCTGCGCGTCTAGGCATCGATCCCGTCCAGACCGGCGACATCAACTCGCCGTCGCTTCTCGAGCAACTGCAGGCGGCTTCCGTCTCCACGTTGGTGGTGGCGGCTTTTGGACAACTCCTGGGGCGCACGCTGCTCGACTCGCTCTTGTGCCTGAACATCCACGCCTCGCTACTCCCGGTCTATCGTGGCGCCGCTCCCATCGAGCGAGCTCTGGCCGCGGGTGACGAATGCTTGGGCATCACCGTCATGCGCATTACCGAGAGGCTCGATGAGGGGCCCATGGCTTTGCAGAAGGCCCTCTCGGTCGACCTGCACGACGACGCAGGTTCGGTCGCCAGGGTCTTGGCTCTACTGGGCGCCGTCGGTATCGATCAGGTGTTGACAGGCATCGCCGACGGCACGGTGACGTGGACCGAGCAGAGTGGTCCGAGCGTCTATGCTGAGAAGCTGTGTGCCCGCGACTGCGCCTTGCAGACGGCTTGCGGGGCCAAGGCCGTGCACGACCAGGTGCGGTCGCTCAGTCCGTCTCTCGGGGCGCGGGCCTCATCCGGCGGCCTCGATCTCAAGATCTGGCGCACCTGGCCTTACGGCGAGCCGGGACTCGACCCGGTGCCGCACTGCGCGCAGCAGGTGGCGGGTTTGTCCGGACGCCTTCTGGCCCGAGAAGGGCGGCTGTTCGTGGGCTGCGGCAGCGGGGTGGTGGAGATCTTGGTTCTGCAGCCCGCCGGCAAGGCCCGGATGACGGCGGCGGCGTTTCTGCGCGGCTATTCCGAGCGGCTGCGCGACCGGCTGGTTCCGGCCGGCGATGGTACGTGTGAGGCCTGCGAAGAGTGAAGGAGGACTGACGGTGACCATCCCGGCTGCGCTCTATGACGAACTCCATCTTTTGCCGTCGATCTTGTCGGCCGACTTCTCTCGCCTGGGGGAGCAGATCGAGGCGGTGATGGACGCGGGGGTGCGGATCATCCATATCGACGTCATGGACGGGCATTTCGTGCCGAACCTCACCATCGGGCCTCCTGTGTTGCAGTCTTTGGCCCCGTTGGTACACGGCCGCGGAGGGGTGTTCTCCGTCCACCTCATGATCGAACACCCTGAGGACTATTTGGAGGCCTTTGTTGACGCGGGCGCCGACGCGATAAGCGTGCACGTGGAGGCCTGCCCTCATCTCTACCACGCCGTGGAGGCCATCAAGGCCCTCGGAGCCGGCGCGGGAGTGGCGTTGAATCCGGGTACCGGCGTGAGCCGCATACGCGATGTAGCGACACTGTTGGACTACGTGCTGGTGATGACCGTCAACCCGGGGTTCGGGGGACAGAAGCTCATCGAGCCGGCCTTGGAGAAGGTGCCGGCACTCAGACGGATGCTGCCAAGCAGGGTGGCCATCGAGGTCGACGGCGGCATCAACCGTGACAACATCCGGCGGGTGGTGGAGGCCGGCGCCGGCTGGCTGGTTACGGGTTCGGCGCTCTTCGGGGCGGATGACCCCCGGGCGGAAGCAGAGGTGCTGCAAGGCCTGATGCGCGGCGAGGCGCCTGTCTAGCCACGAGCCAGGCCCCAGTCTGGTGGTAGGCAGGGCGCCTGTGTGGTAGATTCTGCCCTGCACTGTAGAGGTGCACAGAAATATGAGGTCTTCGGGGTCGGGTGAGATTCCCTACCGGCGGTGATAGCCCGCGAGCCCTTCGGGGCCGATCAGGTGTGATTCCTGGGCCGACAGTGAAAGTCTGGAAGGGAGAAGGCCGGAGTGAGGCGTTGACGCTGCCTACTCCCATGACCCCTGGGCCGCTCGGCAAAGGGGCTTTTTTGTGCCGTTGAGCGCAGACGACACCAGATATCTCGAGCAGGCTATCAGTCTGGCGGAGCAGGGCCGGGGTTGCACCAGCCCCAATCCGATGGTGGGGGCCGTCATCGTCCGGGGGTCAGAGGTCCTGGGCTTCGGGTATCACGTCGGTCCCGGATACGACCATGCCGAGGTGGCCGCCATCAAAGACGCTCTCCGCCGTGCCGGACGACCCTTCACAGACGGGCCGGCAAGCGCCGGGGCGCCGGCGGTCGCCCGATCGGTCTGCGCGGGGTCGACCATCTACGTCAACCTGGAGCCGTGCTGCACCTACGGCAGGACCCCACCCTGCACCGACGCCTTGATATCCGGCGCCTTTGCCCGGGTGGTAGTGGGGGCCGTCGACCCTTCGCCTGCGGTGGACGGCAAAGGCGTCGAGATCCTGCGCGAGGCAGGCATTCAAGTCGATCTTGCCGAGGGGGATATCGCACACCGTGCGAAGCGCCAGAACGACGGGGGACGCAAGGCCGTGATCCGTGGCTTGCCCTTCGTCACCTACAAATATGCGATGACGCTCGATGGCCGGGTGGCCACCGACTCCGGCGACTCCCGGTGGATATCGAGCTCCGAGAGCCGGGCGTTGGTGCATCGCTGGCGGGCGTGGTCGGATGCAGTGGTGGTCGGAGCGGGCACCCTCGCCGCCGATGATCCACAGCTGACCGCGCGGGATGTCGACTGTGAGCGACAGCCGTTGCGGGTGGCTATCGATCGGGCGTTGGGGATCAAGCGGGAGAGCGCGCTCGTGGCCACGGTGGCGGAAGGGCCCGTGGTCATGATATGCGGCGCCGAGGTGCCTGGCCAGCGTCGCGCTGAAGTGGAGTCCTGGGGGGTCGAGACGGTGGTGGTGAGTCCGGCTGGGGATGGTGGACTGGACCCTGTGGAGGTCGGGCGCTATCTCGTCGGTCGCGAGATACACACGGTGCTGCTCGAAGGTGGACCGGGCCTGGCGGGCGCCTGGTGGCGCGCGGGCCTCATAGACAGAGTGGCGGCCTTCGTCTGCCCGCGTGTGGCGCCGGGTATCGAGAATCGCGGTGCGCTGCGAAGCTGCGGCCCTTCGAGCATGTCGGACGCGTCGAGTCTGCGGGAGGTTGAGGTCCAGCAGGTGGGGCCGGATGTTCTCGTCACCGGGTACCGAGAAGGGCCGTTCTGATGTTCACCGGTCTGGTCGAGGAGGTCGGAGTGGTGCTACGTCTGGAGCGCCGGGGTGACGGTGGGCGCCTGGGCGTGCAGGCCCGAACGGTACTCGAAGGGACAAGGCTCGGAGACTCCATCGCCGTCAGCGGGGCCTGTCTCACCGTGGTCGAGTTGGCGGGCGACGGCTTCACCGTCGACTGCATGCCCGAGACCCTCCAGCGGAGCACGTTGGGGGCCGCATCCAGGGGCACTCGGGTCAACTTGGAGCGTTCCCTGGCCTTGGGGCAACGACTAGGGGGACACTTGGTGCTGGGGCACGTGGATGCCGTGGCGGAGGTCCTGCTGACGAGGCGGAACGGAGTGGCTTGGGAGATCCGCTTCGGGCTTCCGAAGGAGATAGGTGGCTGCGTAGCCGCGAAGGGGTCCATTGCGATCGACGGCATCTCCCTCACCGTGATGAAGGTGGGAGAGGGTTGGTTCGAAGTGGGGATCATCCCTCACACTCTGGCGGAGACGACCCTCAGCGACCTGAAGACAGGCGCGCGGGTGAATCTGGAAGCGGATGTGCTGGCCCGCTACGTACAGCGGGCGCTATCGGTTCAAACCACAGGGCCGGACTCGGGGGCTGAAGAGCCCGGCGGTCTTACAGAAGAGACGTTGAGGAGGCTGGGGTTCGCATGAGAGACAAAGCTGATTTCGCCACTATCGAGGAGGCTTTGGAGGACATCAAGGCCGGACGGATGGTGGTGGTAGTAGACGACGAAGACAGAGAAAACGAGGGCGACCTGACCATGGCGGCCCAGTTCGTCACGCCTGAGGCCATCAACTTCATGGCCGTGCACGGACGGGGGTTGATCTGTCTCAGTATCACCGAGGAGCGGGCGGAGATCCTGAGGCTTGTGCCCATGACGAGGCGCAACCAGTCGCGGTTCGCCACGAACTTCACCGTGTCCATAGAGGCGCGCACGGGAGTGACCACGGGTATCTCCGCGGCCGACCGGGCGCACACCATCCAGGTGGCCATCGACCCCGTGAGCACAGCCCAAGACCTGGTGCAGCCGGGCCACGTGTTCCCCCTCGTGGCGCGGCCGGGTGGGGTGCTCGCCCGGGCGGGACAGACCGAGGCGGCGGTCGATCTGGCGCGTTTGGCGGGGCTCATTCCCGCAGGGGTCATCTGCGAGATCATGAACGACGACGGCACCATGGCCCGGGTACCCGACCTGGTGAAGTATTGCCGGCATCATGGGTTCAAGATGATCACCGTCGCTGAGTTGATCCGCTACCGGCGGCGCACCGAGAAGCTCGTGCGGCAGGTGGCGGCGGTGCGGCTACCCACGAGGTTCGGCGAGTTCATGGCCTACGGGTATGAGAGCCTCCTGGACCACGAGCAGCACTTCGCCGTGGTGAAGGGCGACGTGGTCGGCAAGGAGAACGTTCTGGTGCGGGTACATTCCGAGTGCCTCACGGGCGA
>JAFGIH010000266.1 GCA_016929985.1 Thermoleophilia bacterium
GGCAAGGCCTCGAACACCCGTACGAACGCCTCTTGCGCGATATCGGCTGCATCGTCGCGATTGCCGGCAATGCCGTATGCGTAGTTGTAGATGCGTGACTGATATCGGGCGAAGAGCTCTCCGTACGCGGCGCTGTCGCCGTCGCGTGCGGCCGTCGCCAACAGTTTGTCCGAGGTGGCTTCCACGACTACCATCCTTCCCCTCGATCCCATGCTACCCGGTCAGTTCGGCTACCACAACGAGCCGCTGCGTCGCGCTCCCCTTGGGATGGCACGTGGTCAATGTGAGCCGGTCGCTGCCGGTCTGAGCTATGACGTCGGTCTCGGCCGGATAGACAGCGAACACTTCCACCACGCGGTAAACGGCTTTGCGGTCGGTCGTGCCGGTGAGGATCTCGTCACCGGGTTGTAGCTGATCGATATCGTGGAACGGATGACCGTACATGGTGCGGTGCCCGGCTATGGCCGCGTTCCCACTCTCGCCGGGGAGAGGCGTCTCCGGAAAGTGGCCCGGCCCCTTGGCCAGAACAGAAAGGCTCGTACCCTCCAGCACGTACGCCTCCAAGCCGATGGCGGGGATCTTCAACACGGCCACCGCGTCTGCCGGCAACGCGACACCACTCTGGTGCGCCGGATCGGCGCAGCCTCCCTGACCCGCGGACTGCGCGGTGACTGCGCCGGCCGCAAACCGCCATTGTGCCCACGCGTAGCGGAGGTCCGTCATCTTGGGGTAGAGCATGACGGCCGCCCCTATGAGGATCACCAGCGCCGCCAACACGATAGTGCGCGCTCTGCCGGTCTTGCGTCTGTGCTGTGACTCTTGCATCGTGGCCTCCTTGGGATCGTGGTGAGGGCCGGGCATGAAGACGACGGGGCGCCCCACTGAGGGCGCCCCGTCAGACCTCACGAATGTGCTCAGCGGTTCTCGTCCCTGTTGCGACGGCGGAAGAGCAGGCTGGCGCCGGCCACCATGATGGCTGCCCCTGCGATCAGCCAGGGGGTGCTGCTGCCACCGGTGAAGGGGAGACCGACCTGGTCGTCGTCGTCCTGCGGCTCCTCGGGCTGTGATTCCTCGGGCTGCGGCTCATCCGTCTGCGGTTCCTCGGGCTGCGGGTCGTCGGACTGCGGCTCAGCAGGCTGCGGCTCCGTGTCGTCTGCCGGCTCATCCGCGGCTTCATCTGTGGGCGCAGGCTCGTCGGCAGGTTCGTCAACAGGCTCGTCGGCGGGTTCGTCTGCCACTTCGTCTGCCGGCTCATCAGCGGGCTCGTCCGCAGGCTCTTCAACAGCGTCGTCCGTCGTGTCTCCGGGCTCGTCCGCAGGAACCGGTTCGTCCGCAACGTCCTCTGGGAAGTACGGCTCCCAGTCACCACCGTCGGGGATAGGCCTGTCGACAGGCGCCTCAGCCTCGTCAACTTCGGGAATGACGCCCGACGGGATCAGGGAATCCAAGACTTGGTGCAGCCGGTCCAGCTCGAGAGAGGTACGCTCCACTTTGTCCATCACCGAGCTGTCCAGACGCGGGGCGCCTGCCATGGCCGGCGCCGCGGCTATGGACAGAATCATAGTCACGGTCAGCAGCGCAAACAGCGCTATCGTCGCCTGCCACTTGTTGGTCTTGGTCTTCATCGCGGGTCCTCCTCTTGAGTTCGTTTTCTTTGTGGTCCCGTTCGTATAACGGAGGAGGGAGCCCGGATATTACAGTCGGTCAGAAAAAGATCTGGGGCGTATCCAAGGACGTGTTCTTCACGCGCTTCGACTTCTGGAAGGGTAGGCGACTCCGCGTCGGTCGCGTCAGGGAGGAGGTCTGGCCCGAGATGGGACTGTATGATCTCCCTACACCCAACCGGTGAGGCGGCCTGGATGACCGAACCCAACAATAGCGTCGAGTCGCAGAACGCCATCGTCGTGCAGGGCCTGGTCAAGCGCTTCGGCGACGTCACCGCCGTGGAATCGGCGAGCTTCAGCGTAGGCCGGGGTGAACTGTTCGGTTTCCTCGGCCCCAACGGCGCCGGCAAGACCACTACCATCAACATGCTAACGGGACTCGCGCGCCCCGACGCAGGCACCATCTCGATCGGGGGCATCGACTGCACGAGGGATCCCAAGGCAGCCCAACACCTGACCGGGGTTGTCATAGACGAGAGCAACCTCTACGCCGAACTTACGGGATTCGACAATCTCTGCTTCTGCGCGGCGCTGCACGGCATGCGCAAGGCGGAGCGCAAAGCCGAGGCGCGCAGACTACTCGAATCCTTTGGCCTTTCCGAAGCCGCCCATCGCAAGTTCGCCGGTTATTCCAAGGGCATGAAGCGTAAGCTCACCATCGCAGCCGGGATCATCCACCGGCCTAAGATCCTCTTCCTCGACGAGCCCACCACGGGCATCGATGTAGCCAGCGCCCGACAGATACGGCAGCTCATCGCCGATCTGCGCCGGCACGGCACCACGGTGTTTCTCACCACTCACTACATAGAGGAGGCGGAACGGCTCTGTGACCGCATCGCTTTCATCGTGGCCGGTAGAACGGTGCGTATCGATACGGTCGAGAATCTCGTCCAACCTATCAAACAAAAGCACGTCGTGCAGATAAGCTACGCCAGCGCAGTCGATGATATCCAGGCGCGTCTGAGTGAGGCCTTCCCCGAGCTTGAGTTCCGCACCGTTTCCGAAGGATCCATCCAGGTGACGGCGCGCGCCGGCATCCCGGTCGGCCCGTTGGTGCGCTTTCTGGAAGAGCAGGGCTCTGAGGTGGCCGAGGCCCGGCGGATGAGGCCATCTCTCGAAGATGTGTTCGTCGAGATCACCGGCATCGAAGCCGACGCCATGCGCAGGGAGAAGGAGAAAAGTGGTGGCGGCGGGGGCGGGGACGCGTCATGAACAAGTGGATCGCCTTCTGGAACATCCTGGCCAAGGACATGCGCACCTACTATCTGAAGCCCCCCAACATCAGCTGGGGACTCATCTTCCCGCTGGCGTGGACCGGTATGTTCTTCGTGAAGTCGGGCGCCGACCAAGAGGACATGCTCACCCTGCTCCCCGGTGTGGTCGCCGTCTCGATACTTTTCGGGACGACATCGCTACTCTCGGTGACGGTGACGTTCGAGAAGAAGAACCGGTCTTTCGAGCGTTTGCTCATCGCCCCCATCTCGCTCCGCCTGCTGATGTTGGCCAAGACCAGCGGGGCCATCTTGTTCGGGTCGATCAACGCTTTCGTCCCCGTGATACTGGCCCTCTTCTTCGTCGATCTTTCCCAAGTGGCTTGGGGAGCGTTCATCCCGGCCGTCGTGTTGGTGGCGATTGCCTCCACGTTTCTTGGGCTCTTCATCGCAGTGGCGGTCAGCGAGGTGTTCGAAGCTCAGACCTTCTCCAACTTCTTCCGCTTTCCCATGATGTTCCTCTGCGGACTTTTCTTCCCCATCTCGCAGATCCCCATCTACATACGGCCGCTCTCATACATCGCGCCGCTCACCTATGGCGCCGATATCCTGAATGGAGCCGTCTACAAAGCCAACGTCATGCCGTATGCACTCGACTTCGCCATCCTCATAGCCTTCTGCGCGGTCTTGTTCACCGCCAGTCTCTGGCAGATCAAGCGCAGGTGGATAGCCTAACGCCGGCACGCCGCAGTGGCCGCCGGCTGAGGGGTCACAGCTTGCTGCTGAGTTGACGCCCGGCCAGCAGCACCGGATCCCACACCGATGAGAACGGCGGAGCGTAGGCCAGGTCGAGCTCAGCCACTTGCTGAGCGGTCATACCCGCCTGTAGCGCGGCCGCCACGACGTTGATGCGCACGGCCGCCCCCGCCCCTCCGACGATCTGTCCGCCGAGGAGCCGTCCACTCCTTACCTCGCCTATCAGCTTGATGGTCATGGGTTCCGA
>JAFGIH010000267.1 GCA_016929985.1 Thermoleophilia bacterium
AGGTATGCCTCATACGGTCCGCCAGCCATCGCCCAGACACGCGGGTGCCAACGAGGTGGAAGATTTGTCGCGAGCAGGGATAGTTGCCGTTCCAACCCGCCGTTTGCGAGACTGTCCGTAAGGAGCAGGACTCTCCGGGGTGACTCACGCGCCGGCTTCGCGTGATCTTCAGTGACTAACGAGGGCATGGTCCGATGAACCTACCTTGACGGCCCAAGAGTGTTACACGAGAGATGCGCGCTGTGTTCAAGCGAGATGGCATGAGAGTCACCTCACGGAGGATTACCAAGCCGCAGACGCATCTGCGTCAGTAGAGTCTAGCAGTCTGCCGTTCCCCGGTCGGCGTGTGCGCCCTCTGCAGTGCCCGAAGATCTGCCGGTCGGTGCGGGGGCACCGACGCACGTCGGTCGTGCGGGAGAGCGGCCCTCCAAATCGGGGAGACGCGAGAACCTTCCTCTATATCGCGGCGGCTGCCTCACGAATCGAACTAGCGTTCTTTCGGCTGCGCCTTCACATACGCCTTGCGCCGGAGCACCCAGACGTCCAACGCGCACAGAGCTACGACGACAACGTAAGGGTATGTCGGCATCCCGAAACGTGGTGCACTGCCGAATTCCACCACGGCCTGAACGACAGCGGCAGTTAGGACCGATAGTACCAGCCATGTGGATGGCCACGGCAGGGTAGGTAGGCGGAGCAGCTTCAGCCGTGCCGCCAGCAGACACGGGACCACAAGGCAGAACCAGGCGGAGACAATGACGCCGACCAACCTTGACAGCATCCATGCCGGGTGGGTCAGGGTTCCAAACGGTCTCCAGTTCTCCGCGAGTGATATACCTTTCCAGAAGCTGACGAAGGCGGTAGCAACCTGCTTGGAATACCCCCCCGGATGACTCACCAGCAGTTCCAACGACATCCGCTGCACTGTTTGCGAGAGCTCCGGATACGACTGCCCGGTTGCCCGCTGCATCTCGCCAATGGCCCCCCAGATGACGTCCCCCGACGCACCGTGTCTCAGCGCTACGTGACGCAAGTAGATGTCTCTGATCACCGCGTATCGCTCGGGGGCGTCCCGCATGAACGTACCTGCATGATTGGTCCAACCGAAGCCCGAAGCCGTCTGCAGTCCGAAGTAGCCGAAGGTCGAGCCAAGGTAGCCCATCCAGAGGACGACAGGCAGAATAGCGGGTATGAGATAGAGCCAGAAGGAGCTCCGCCGAGTCTTGAGTGTCCCGATGAGCGGGATCGCGAGTAGTAGAGGCATGTACACGTAGAGGGGCCGCACGAGCGGCAGAACGCCGACAGCCGCTCCGAGCGCGACCAACTTCAGCGGCAGACGGGCTGCGTCACGGCGAATCGAGACGAGGAGAACGAGTGAGGCGACCAGGAGGAAGGTCGCCAGCGGCTCCGTCATCAGAGTCGATTCCATGAAGACCACTGCCAAGTTGAGGCCGTAGAGAAGTGCGCCCGCGGTCGCTAGCCACCGGGATGAGGTTAGCTTCCAGAGCACGTAGAAGACCCCGGCGGCGATAGCCAAGCCCAGAACGAATTGGGAGACCCGCACTGCATCGTGGTTGGAGGAGTTGAGAATGAGAAACCCGGGATAGCCGGGGGTGCTGATGCCCTGGCCGTCTGCAACGCGACCGTGCAGTATGAGATCAGCCAGAATGGTGTACCGGGGCGTGTCTGGCTCCGTGCGCGTATCGGAAATGATCAGCATCACGGCTCGCAGGGCACCAGATGCGACCATCGCGAGCGCGAATCCAGCCACCCAGCGACGGCCCTTAGATGCACCCACGCGGTCGCATCGCTCCTCGCCTGCGGTCAGGCTGCAATCACCCCGAGAGCCCACGGGCACTCCATTCGCGAAAGCTGTTACGAAGGCTATCAGAGATGGACGCATTCGGGGGTCCCCTGCGCATCGGCCGCGACAACCGTTAGATGCGGGTTTCGCGACATGCGCAAATCGACATCGGGCTGGGTGTCGAAGACGTAATCGGCAGTTCCGGTCGAAACGTCTTCATCGGGCTTCGTACGGTAGTTGGCGACCAGCGCGTTCACTTCGCGCCATGCGGCCCCGCGTTGTCTCAACGGACTATGGACATCTGCCCAGGCATTCAAGAATCCTGCCGGTTCGCCGATGCCAACTCCCGACCAGGAGTGGAGACACCGAGCGAGCCACGTCGCGTGTGATGCCCTCCCGGGCCGGGTGCCCGGCAAGCCGCAGCCTCACCGCCGGACTCCACGGCGTTCTCCCCCATGACAGGGAGGACTTCGATGACCCCAGGACGCATCCCCCGCCTGCGCGCCCCGGCCTTGACGATCACCATCCTGTTCGCCGTGGTCGCCCTGAGCCTCGCGCTGCTCGGTTCGTTGGCTCTGGCAGATGACAATTCCACCATCCCAACTGAGGTGCCCGCGGAAGAGACTGCGGCGACGGAGCCCGCGCCGACGAGTGCGACAGCTTCCACCTCGCTGCGCGCTCACCAGCCCGGCGACGCCGTGGACGGCTCCAAGGCCACCCACTGGGCCGCGATCTCGCGGAACTATCCCCAATGGCTCGTGGTCGACCTCGGCGCTCCCCAGCGTGTCGCCAAATCAAGCATCTCATGGCTGCGCGCGAAGAAGGTCCGCAAGTACTTCTACCGGCTCGAAGGGTCCCTCGACGGCGAAGACTGGCAGCTCCTCGCCGATCGCTCGAAGAAGTCGGCGTACAACTACACCAACGACACCCTCGACGTCGAGGTGCAGTACTTGCGCGTCACCGTGCTCGGCGCCAATCGCGGACGTGCCGGCATCAAAGAGATCAAGGTGAAGAAAGACACGACCGAGGGCGATGAGTGGGCGGTCGTCACCCCGACCCCCGAGCCCAGTCCAGAGCCCACGAATCCAGGCGATGAGTGGGCGGTCGTCACGCCGACACCCACCCCGACCGCGCCGGTCGCAACAGGCGACGCGGTCATCAGCTCGCTCTCAGCTTCTCACACAGCCGTTGGCGCGCAACTGACGATCACCGGCACTGGGTTCGGATCGACTCGGGGGACGAGCCGAGTCTGG
>JAFGIH010000029.1 GCA_016929985.1 Thermoleophilia bacterium
CGGCAGGGGTGACTCCTGCCGGGCAGGCGTTGATCGCTGATCTTTCCACCGAAGACACCCGCAGCCGGGCGTACGGTTGGTACACCACCGCCCAGTTCGGCGGTCTGGTGGCCGGTCCGCTCCTGGCCGTGCCGCTCTACAACCTGGGGGGCGGCCAGGGCACCTGGGCGTTCTATGCGATCTTCCTGTTCGGGGCTGCGCTCTCGGCCATCACCGCCGTGGTGCTTCTCTTCACCATCAAAGAGCCCGAACATGCCCGGCGCCGGCGCGAGGTCAAGGTCGAGCGGCCGCCGTACCGGCGGCTCATCACCAAGCCGATCGCTGCATTCTTCGTGGTCGCGTTTACGGGGCACTTCGCCATGGGTGTGTGGGAGGTCATCTGGAGCCTCTGGCTCCGCCACCTCGGGGCGTCCATGAGCTTCGTGAGTTGGACCTGGGTGGCGTTCAGCCTTCCCATGCTCCTGTCCTTCATCGGAGGCTATCTGGCCGATCGCTACAACCGCTGGGCTCTGATGTTCTCCGGATATCTGGTCTCGGCCGTCGCATGGCTGATCTACGGGGCGACGACCAACCTCACCCTGTTTCTCGCGGTGAGTGTGATGGAAGGGTTCGCGGTGGCTTGGTCCTATCCGGCCAAGGCGGCGTTCCTCGTGCAGGTGGTGCCGCCACGCTGGCTGGGGAGCGTCCAGGGGCTGGAACAGACGTTCATCCAGATAGCGGGACTGATCGGCACTCTCACGGCTCCCTTCCTGTATGAGTACATATCCGGCTACGTGATCAGCTTGGGCGGCGTCATCTCGATCGTCGGGCTGGCTTTCGCCGGGCCGGTGCTTTACAAGGCGTGGCAGGGCCTGAAAACACGCGAGACCGCGACCCAGGTGGTTTCTACGGTGGCGCAAAGCGACGACTAGCAGCTTCCTAGCAGGCTATAATAAATATCATGCGCGAGATGACTGACCGGGGGGGTCACGACCGTCGCGGCGGCGAGAGGCGCCGGCAGCGGAGGTATACGTTCAGGGACCAGCGGACTGGCTTTGATCGGCGACAGTCCCGGGGTCTCGGAGCGGGAGTCCTGCAGAGCAGGCTCATAGGCTTGCGCGACCAGCCACGGACGCTCGGGTGGATCCTGGCGATTGCGAACGTTCTCAATGTCGCGGACTACGGTCTGACCATGAACGCTTTGGCCAACGGTTTTCAAGAGGCCAATCCCATTATGCGGTCAATGATTGAGATGAACCCAGCCTTGGCTGGGGCACTCAAGATGCTGGTGTTGTTGCTGGTCACCGCCCGGGTTTGGCAATGTCGGCGGTACAGGAAGGCGCTGATCGTCGCTATCGTGATGCTGACCTTCTTCGCAGCAATATTCGCTTGGCATCTCTTTTGCCTGGCGCTGATGATCTAACGGGTGAAGCGGGACGACCGTCCGGGTGCGGCTCTCTACTGCCGGAGTGCAGTCGGATTAAGCAGGGCTGCAGTCCGTCCCACGGATCCATCGGAGCCGAAGCGCTCCGAATCTGGGAGGAGCAGACCGCGCAAGACCGCGTCGGTCTCGAGGATGTCGAGTAACGTGTTCACCACGAACGGGTCGAACTGCCCGCCGCTGCAGCGGCGAAGTTCGCCGACTGCCTCACGGTGGGTCCTGCCCGACCTGTAAGGGCGGTCGGAGCGGATGGCGTGATAGGCGTCTGCCGCCGCGATGATGCGCGCTCCGAGGGGGATGTCCTCGCCTTGGAGGCGCCCTGGGTAGCCGGTTCCGTCATAGCGCTCCTGATGGTGCAGCACCAGCGGTATCACATCGGTGAGTTCTGGCGCCTGCTCCATGATCTGTTTGCCGAGCACGGGATGGCGGCGGATGGAGTCCCACTCCTCTTGGGAGAGGCCCCCTTCCTTGGCCAGGACTGCGTCAGGCACGCCGATCTTGCCCACATCGTGCAGGAGCGCACCCACCCGGATGCGGGCCACCTCGGTGGCGGCCAACCCTATCCGCCGTGCGATGGCAGCGGAAAGCTCCGAGACCAACCGGGAGTGCTCGTGGGTGTAGCCGTCGCGCACGTCGACGGCGGCGTTGAGGCTGCGCACGATTGCTCCCCGTCCGAGGCTGGGCAAGGAGACCACGTTGTTGGGGGCCTCTCTGGCAGGGAGTTCCCGGTAGAGCTGCGCTTGGTTCCCGCCCATGGCTTTGGCGAAGCCCAACGCCTTCTGAGCCACCTCCACCAATTCGGGGGGCGTGGCGCCGTCCGCCGGATACGAGCAGAGGCCGAGGCTCACGGTGATGCGGATGTCGACGCCTTCGTCGCTGACATAGACCGAGCCGGCCATGTGCTGGCGCAGTCGTTCGGCTACCTCCAGCCCGCCTTTCTCGTAGGTGTGGGGGAGGATCATGACGAACCGATCGCCGCCGAAGCGGGCCAGCAGGTCGATTTCGCGCAGTTGGGTCTTCGCCCGGCGGGCCAGATCGTTGAGCACCCTGTCTCCGACGCGGTGCCCATACCTGTTGTTCACGTGATGGAAGTCGTCCAGATCGAGCATCATGAGCATGAAACAGTCGCCAAAGCGATAGGCGCGGTCGCACTCGTGGGCGAGGCGGTCTTGGAAGAGCCGGTGGCTTGCCACCCGGGTGAGGGCGTCCACCGTTGCTGTGTCGATGAGTTGCGCGGCTCCCAGGGCGCCGTACTTCCTCATGGTGAGGCTGATGGAAAAGACCACCGCCGAGACCGCGAGCAAGATCACCTGGGCTGTGGGGAAGGAGGCGGCGTAGGCCGGGGCGGCGAAGGCCATCAAGATAGAGAGCGCCGCGAGCAGACCGAGGAGGAACACCACCTCCGAGGGACGGAGCATGCGGTCGTAGCGACGTGATCTCGACACCCACACTGAGATCGCGAACGCGGCGGCTAGAAATGCGGTCGCGGCTATCGCTAAGGCCAACCGTAACAGGAGGTGGGCGTCGATGGTCGGGTCTCCTTTCGTGCTCGACCACAACGTTCGACGACCCGCGTACGTCTCCTCTGAGATCACGCCGAAAGGAGAAGGCCGCCCCGTATCGGGCGGCCTTCTCCTCGAGAACCTATTCGAATGGTGCTCCGCGCAACAGCCGCGGTGCTCTTACTCGATGCTGATGGCGCCCTCCGGGCACTCGTCAGCGGCCTCCTCGCAGCAGCCGGCGTCTTCGCACGCGTTCGGATCGATCACGTGGCACACGCCGTCATCGCCGACCTCGAAAACATCGGGGCAGATATCCTCGCAGATACCGCATCCGGTGCACAGATCGGGATCGACTTTGGGAACA
>JAFGIH010000268.1 GCA_016929985.1 Thermoleophilia bacterium
CGCCAAGGCTGAGGCGATTCTCGAAAAAGTGCGCCGCGCCCGAGCCGTCCTGGATAAGATGCAAACAGCGTGAAAGACTACACTAGTTTCCAGTCTCGAGTTTCTTGTCTCTAGCCGTGTGCCCGGCTGATCTTCTCCGGTGAGGGCTCACATCCCCGCCTGGTTCACAGGAGCTGGGAAAGGAACGTCCTGGCGGGAACGAGCATGGGGCCGCGCGGCCTGGCGAAGCAATCGGCATCCACGTAATCCGCGTCCACGACGACCTGAAACGCGAAGGGCGCCTTGACCTGATCCTGAAAGCGGCCAAGACCGTCGCCGATGGATGCCTGGCGATACTTGACTTCAACCAGAAACCACGGAGCCCCGTCGCGAATCACGGCGAAGTCGACCTCCCGCTTGGCCTTGTCGCGCAGATAGGCCAACTGAAACTTGCCGTACCCGAGATTACTCCACCCGTCGACCGCCTTGAGCAGATGGCAGGCCACGAAGGTTTCGGCCTTCCGGCCATCGTCGTCGATCTCGGCCCAATCACGCAGAAACCACTTGGGCTCTTTGCGAAGAGAACGCGAGACGTTCCTGAACCAGGGCTTGATGAGGAACCCGTGGTGCAGGCCGCTCAAGGTCTCGATCCAGCGGCGGAGGGTGTCCACCGACACCTGCACGTCCGCGGCGAGATTGCTGTACACGATCTGGTGTCCCGAGCGCGCGCCCAGCAGCTTCACGAGGACGCCGAGCTGGTCAAGCTGCTGGATCTGCGTCAGATCGCGGAGGTCCTCGCGCAACAACTGCTGCGTGCGGAGCGATTGCCACCGCCGGCTGAATCGTGAATCACGCTTCAGAAACGGTTCGGGGTACCCGCCGTGCTTCCACAGTGCGTCGAAGTCCGCGGGTCTGGGCCTGGCGGGTGGCCGGACGATGCGCTTCGGGTCGGGCAAGCCTCTGTGGATGGTCTCCGCGACGGAGAATGGGTGCATGTGATAGAGGAAGTAGCGGCCCATCAGGCTGTCACCCACGCGTCGATAGGTGTCCAGGCGGCTTGACCCAGTCACGATGATGTGGACCCGATCCGCGTAGGTGTCGAAGAAGCCTTTGAGAAACTGCTTCCACCTCGCATGCTTGTGCAACTCGTCGAACAAGGCCACGGGGACCTTCTCCGACAAGCGGTTCGCACCCACGCGCTCGGCCAATCGGGCCGGGCCGCCCAGGATGATCTCGCGATCATCGATGTTGTCCCAGTTGGCGTAGCAGTCGGCGTGGTTGCGGCAGGTCGTCGTCTTGCCGACCTGCCGCGGCCCGCTGACCCAGGCCATCTGTCGATGGCTCGCCAGGTGCTCGGCGAGCATGGCGTCGTAGATTCGCGCAACGGTCTTCACGGTGACCAGTTTACGATATATCGTAGAATAGTCAAGACCATTTTACGATGTTGTCGATTTTGGCCCGGGCCTCCCGGCCAGCGAAGCCGTCCCGCCCCGCCCTCCGCCCCAGGCCCGTTCACGGGCCTTCCCCGCCGCCACACCGTACGGCCTCCGCCCCGCGGGCCATCCGCTCCAGTCTCGGCTCTCCTGTTTCTTGTCTCTCGCATGTGCCCGGTCGATCTGACGCTCGACCCTCTCACTCCCCCGGCTCAAGCCGGTCGGCACCCCAGCGGGGTGGAGGTCTGTAGCCAGGCGGCGCAAGCCCCTGGGAGGGATCCCAGCGCCCGGCCCCCCGTAGCCCCATGGGGGGCGGCACTCCGAGTCACAACTGCCACGCCCCCACCCCCCGGTCCTGAAGGGACCGGATGAGTCTGTGCCACTGCTTCTTGAGCAGTGGTTCCGGAACATTCACAGATGGCCTGCCAATCACCCCCGCCGTCCTGGACCGAGATTCCCATCTCGGTCCCCTCTCAGCGGGATCGCTCGCCACGCCTTCATCCCCCGCAAGCCACCCCGCCCCTCGCCCAGATGTGAGCATCAGATGGGGATGAATGCTCGTTGCTCCTGTAGATTAGTCAAGTGTAACAAGATTTGATCGGTCCACATTCAGGGAGCAACGGGCATGGGAGGTTTACCGGTTTTCGTCGGATTGGACTACCACAGGAACTCTGTTCAGGTTTGTGCAATGGACTCGCGAGGCAAGGTCTTGGGCAATTCGAGCTGTGACAACTCGGCCCGCAGCAGACCGCGGAATACGACATACAGCCGCTGCTCGATCTGCTGACGGATCCCATAGCGGTGCGAGCGCGGGAACTTGCCGAGGTGGCCCAGGAACCACTTGAGCAGCTCGTAGGTCCGGTCGATGACCAACAACTCGTCGCGCGCCATTGTTCGCTTTTTACGCGACCAGGGGCTTCGCCACTGCCCCAAGGAACAAAGGGTAACGGGGCAACAGGGCAAAGCGTTACGGAGTCCCCACCGCACAACGAAACCCGCTGCTGAGGACGCGGGAGTCGGGCGCGCTGAAGAAGCGATGCGCCACGCGGCAGTCCTCCGCAAGGAAGAACCGACAGCCGCCGCGCAGAACACGGTCCCCGTCAGTTGCAGGCCCGGTCGGGTTGCTGTACGGGCTGCTGCTGTAATAGGAGAGTAAGTACCAGTCGTTGCACCACTCCCACACGTTCCCGGCCATGTCGTACAGCCCGTAGCCGTTCGGGGCGAAGTACCCCACGGGGCTGGTACCCACGGCGAACGTCGGGTGAAAGCCCTCCGTCGGGCTCGTATCGTAGGGGTAATACGGGCCCTCGTCCCCCCAAAGGCTGTAGTAGTTCGCCCGGGCGTGCTGGATCGTGTCCGCGTCCGACCACGGGAACCGCCGTCCGGCAGTACCGCCCCGCGCCGCCTTCTCCCACTCCGCCTCCGTCGGCAGAC
>JAFGIH010000269.1 GCA_016929985.1 Thermoleophilia bacterium
CGCCATGTCATGGGCAAAATCCCACATGGCTTTCGCCGCCACCCATTGGGCGTTCCCCACCGAAACGAGCGCGACGCCGATCTCTTTCAGTGTCGAAAGCGGTATGACCGGCGAGATGCCGATCATGTTGTAGACCACCGGCCCCTCGACCTCTTTGACGACCCGGCGCAGCTCCTCCTCCGAGGGGATGCCCTCTACAAAGGCAACGTCGGCCCCCACCTTCAGGTAGGCATTCGCCCGTCCGATCGCCTCCTCCAGGCTGCCGCCCACCGCGCCCCGAGCATCGGTACGAGCGACTATGACGAAGTCGGGGTCCAACTCGTCCCTCACTTCCACAGCCGCTCTGTACTTGCCCAAGGCTTCTTCCACAGGTATGACCTGCTTGCCGGCCAGGTGGCCGCATCTCTTGGGAGCGAGTTGATCTTCGAGAAGCATCGCCGCCGCGCCCGTCCGGATGACCTCCCGAGTCGTGCGCAACACGTTCAGAGCGTTTCCGAAGCCCGTGTCCGCGTCGGCTATCACAGGGACTTCCACTGAGTCGACCACGGCCCGAGTGACCATGAGAAGCTCGGGCAACGACACGTACCCCATGTCGGGAAGCCCCAAGAGACTCATGGAGATCCCGTAGCCTGATACGGCGATCAGGTCGGCGCCCGCTTCGGCGAAGATCCGCGCCGAGACACAGTCGTAGCAGAGAGGGTGCCAGAGTCCCTTGTCGGTCGCCATGCGCTCTCTGAGTAGCCTGCTTTTCTTCTGTTGCACGGTGCACACCTCGCCTTCTAGAGCATCCCTTGCTCGCGGAACCAGTTGACGGTGTCCTCTATGGTCTCTCGAAACGGACGGGCGCGATATCCGAGTTCCCTGCCGGCCTTCTCGGAGGTCATGGAGCAGTTGGATGAGATGACGTCGAGAGAGTACCTGGTGAAGAGCGGCTGCTCCCTCATGAGCTTGTAGTAGACGGGTATCAGAAAGCTCATTCTCTTCGTGAAGCCAAGAGGCAGGCATAGACGGGGAGCCGGGGTGCCGCTCGCAAGCGCGATAGTCCCGAGCAGGTCGGCCACCGTGATGGTGTGGCCGGTCAGAAGGTAGCCCTCCCCGGGGCGGCCTCTCTCCGCCGCCGCGATGAGACCCTGCGCCACATCGCGTACGTCCACGAAGTCGTAGGCGCCCCGTACGCTCGCCCTCAGGCGGCCCCGGGCGCACGCGAGGATGGTGGCGCCGGTGAGCGAAGGCCGGAAGTCGTAAGGACCTATGATGCCCGAAGGATGCACCACGACCGCATCGAGACCTTCTCTCGCAGCCTCAAACACCAACAGGGTGGCTTCGGCCTTGGAACGGTCATAGGCGGCACAGGCGCGGCCGGGATCGATCGCCGCGTTCTCGGTGAGACACGTCCCCTGCGGCGGCTTGACGTAGGCATGCACCGAGCTCGTGTATACAAGGCGGCCCACTCCGGCCTCCCGGCACGCGGCCAGGACGGTACGGGTGCCCTCCACATTCGTGCGGCGCATCTCATCGCTCTTGCGGGAGGACATGGACACGATGCCACCCACGTGATAGACGACCTCCGCCCCGCGGAACGCACGGACCAGCGACTCTCGGTCGAGGATGTCGCCCTCGACTACCTCGACACCGAGGCCGGCGATGGCGTCCGTGCTGCTGCCCCGGCGGACCACGGCGCGCAACCCCGGCACTCCCGCCGCGTTCAGATGACGCAGAAGCACGTTTCCCACCAGTCCCGTCCCGCCGGTGACTACTATCATGCCGTCTCCTCGAGCCTGTGTTCGAACCAGGATACCGCCGCGAGAGGCCGCGTGCGTCGTGCCCTGCTCGCGGCCGGTGGAGCCACCATGTAGACTTAGACTCCAAACCCGTACGCGCGTAGGCATCCCACAAAGGAGCCCGCCGAGAAGGAGGATGGCACCGATGACCGAGGAGAGGATCTTCACCGACCAGGAGCTCGCGGAGATGGGGACCCCCACCCTGGACCTCGTGCTCGAGGCCATCGACGCCGGCGACAAAGAGAGGGCGAAGGCGCTGGCCGTCAGGATGCAGGGGGAATACCAGCATCTGCACGATGGCTATTTCTTCTGGGTCACCGGTCTGCAGAGCTACATCTACAGGCACCTGGGTGTGGACGCCGTGGAGGAGGCGGAGCGTGAGGCGCACACCGCCGAAGCCAAGGTGGTCTTCACGCCCCCCGAGAAGACCGACCTCCGTTCGCTCGTCGAGCATATGGCCAGCGGCCTGCGCGGCCACATGCAGCCCATCACCATCGTCGAGACCGACAAGACCATCAGCCTCAGCATGAAACCGTGCGGCTCCGGAGAGCGGCTCATCCAGATGGGCGGCTACAGCCCCGAGGTCGGTCTGGCCAAGGTCGAAGAGCCGCACCGCATCACCTGGGGCATGGAGGACTTCCCCATGTACTGCGTGCACTGCCCGGTCATGGAAGCCATGGCAATAGAGAACACGGGGAATCTGGGGGCCGTACACGTCGTGACCGGGCAGCTCTCCCACGGGGCCTGCGAATTCGTTTTCTTCAAGGACAAGAAGGACATCCCCGACGAGTTCTACACGCGCATAGGCAAGCAGAAGCCGTAGCGTGGGTGACGAAACCGGCGCCGCGAAGACCGGCGCCAAGCAGAGCCTGTGGACCAGGAGCTTCATAGTCATCTGGTTGATCAACTTCTTGATCTCAGTGGTCTTTCTGCTACTCATGATCGTGATGTCCAAGATCGCCACCGACCGCTTTGGTGTCTCTCCCGCCGTGGCCGGTCTCTCGGCGAGCATCTTCGTCATCGGCGCCTTCGTCACCCGGCCCTTCCTGGGAAAACGCATCCACGACTTCGGGCAGACCAAGATCCTGTACGTCGGCGTGGTGTTCAGCCTGGTCTTCACCATGGCCTATTTCGTGGTGAACAGTGTCGCTCTGCTCCTCCTGGTGCGCTTTCTGCACGGGGCGGCTCACGGCACGGCTGCGCTTGCCATCGGGACTATCGTGGCGGGGGTGGTGCCCCGGGAGCAGTACGGTGAGGGCATCGGGTATTTCACGCTGGGCCAGACACTGTCCAC
>JAFGIH010000270.1 GCA_016929985.1 Thermoleophilia bacterium
CTTGCCACCCGTATGGTAGAGCGGGGCGATGCACAAGAAGTTGTCTTCGCGGTCTTGCGCGTGATGCGCCTGCTCGACGATGGCGGCAGACATGATGCTGCGGTGGTCGTGAAGGATGGCCTTGGGGAAGCCGGTGGTCCCCGACGAGAAGTAGATCGCCGCTTCGTCGTCTTCTGAGATCTCCACGCGGGGGGCCTTGCTGGAGTAGCCCTTGACGGCCCGGGAGTAGCTTTCGGCGAAGGTGGGGCAGGTGCCGTCGACGAAGAAGCGGGGCTCGACCTGCGGGATACGGTCGACTATGGCCTCCACTCGGCCGATGAATTCCGGCCCAAAGACGAGGGCGTCGACCTCCGCCAGTCTGAGGCAGTACTCGATCTCCTCGGCGGTATACCGGTAGTTCATGGGTACCGCCACCGCTCCTGCCTTGAGGATCCCGAAGTAGATGGGCAGCCATTCCAGGCAGTTCATGAGCAGGATGGCGACCTTGGCCTCCTTGCCGATGCCGCGGCTGATCAGGAGATTGGCGAACCGGTTGGCCGCCCTGTCGAATTGCCGCCAGGTCATCTCCCTCCGGGAATGCTCGAAGGGATTGGTCTCCATGAGCTCGTACTCGCGCCAGGTGACCTCGTGCTTTTCTTCCACTTCAGGATTACAGCCCACGAGGCAGATCTCGTCGCCGTAGAGCTGAGCGTTCCGCGCGAGTACGTCGGTGATGAGCATCGGTCGTGTCCCCCGGTTGCCTGATCATTGTACGGGTCGAGCGGGCCTTCAACGGTGGCCTGCCGCCAAGGTCAACAGATTACCCCAAGGACTTCGACTTTGCTCAGAGTGGCAGGTCTTTCCTCTCGAATATCCTCATGGCGAAGACGTAGAGCATGATGCCCACCGCACCCAGGACCACGAACTGCGCCCAATAACCCCCCCGATCGATGATCTGCGTGGTGTCGAAGAGCGTCACCAAGGAGAAGTACTTCAGGGGCTCGAGTGTCGTGTTGACCTGGCTCAAGAAGTAGAGGATGAGGAACGCGAAGGGGAGTCCCGCGCCGAGCCCGAGGGAATGCTTCGAGAGGTTGAAGATGCACGAGGCCAGGTAGGAGATGCCGCTGATCGCGAACATCAAGAGCAGACATCCCAAGTTCATCATGAAGAAGGCGAAGGGATCGAAGTCGACACCCAGGTCTGAGGAGACTTCCATGGCGCCGAGGGACTGGTCGATCATCATAGTGAGGGTGGCCTCGTCGAGGCCGGATGCTTCACTGGCTACAGCCATGGCCGCGGGATCGGTCTTCAGGATGCCCATGTTCTGCATCAGCTTGCCCGTTTCCATCCTGAGATGCCCCGCTGCTGCCGTCAGGCCATCCGACAAGGCCTGCTGCACGGCCTCCTTCTGGGCTTCCTGCTCCTCGGCTTGGGTCGTCAACTGGTCTATATAGGCGCTCAGAGTGGTCGTGTCCATCCCCATTCTCGCGGCAGCCGCCTCGAGCGCCGCGGGGTCGTTCTGGATGAGCGAGGGCGTCTTCTCCACCTCTTCGGGCTCCAGGCCAAGGATTTCCGCCGCGGCGGCGTACGCGTCGCGCGCCATGGCCTGCATGAGGTAGGCCGCGTAAACGCTCGAGTCGAGACCGCGGGCGGCGGCGCCGGCGCTGAAGGCACTCGGATCTCGGACGATCAACGAGAGATCGTTGGCCACTGTCTCCTCGTCGAGTCGTAGCACCTTTGCCGCCGCCTTGACATCGGCGGTGCGCTGATCACCCCACACGGCGTCGTGCTTGAACTGGACGGTCAACAGCCCGGCGGTGCCGGCAATGACATACATGACGACTATCGCGAGAACGAGGAAGACGGCCTTGGTGAAAACCACCTTTCTCCGTTTCGTGGGGGTGGAGAGCGTGTAGGCCATGGAGCCGCGGTCCACCTCCGAAGCCACGAGGGTGTTGGCCGTGACCACGACGAAGACCATCGCGACCATGAGGCCGGAGAACCCGTAGACGGTCTGGCTCATGATGCCGAGCAGGCTGCTGAAGACGTCGAGCTGGTCTCCGGCCGCCTCCGCCATAGGAGTGTCTTTGATCGCATCCATGAAGGCGGCGGTGGCCGAGGGGTCGTGGAACGCGGCGGGAAGGGACAACATGGCGGTCAGCACCACAGTGCAGATCACCCACAGGATGTAGTTGCCCTTGATGCTTTGCCAGAAGATGGCCCTACTGAACATCGTCCGCTTCCTTCTTGTAGATGCTGTTGAAGTATCGTTCCAGCGAGTACTTGATCTCGGTGAAGAACTTGATGCGATAGCGTGTGAGAGCGTGGACGAGACGGTTGATGTCGTCGTCGTCCACGCTCACGAACACCTGGTTGGTAGGATCGCGTCTCTCGGTCACCTGGAATCGCTCGGAGAGGAAGCGCTGGTAATCCATGGTTTCTCGGAACTCGATCTTGTAGGTCTTCCTCCTGTTCCGCCGTATAGCGGTGGTGGAGGCGACGTCGACGACAGAGCCGTCCTTGATCATCGCCACGCGATCGCAGGTGTGCTCCAGTTCGTTGAACATGTGCGACGACATGAAGATGGTCTTGCCGCGCCTGCGCTCTTCGACCAGCAGGTCGATGAAGGACTCGCGCATCAATGGGTCGAGGCCGGTGGTCGGTTCGTCCAAGACCAGGACGGGCGGATCGTGCATGAAGGCGGCCACCAAGGCGGTCTTCTGCTTCATGCCCTTTGACATGCGCTTGAGGTTGGCCGAGGCGTCGAGCTGCAGAGTGTCCAAGATGTAGTCGCGATGTTTGACATCCACATGCTCGAGCATGGCCGCCTGACGCTCCAAGAAGGCGAAACCGGTGGGCTCATCGGGGAAAGCGATCTCGCCAGGTACGTATCCCACGAGTCTCTTCACCTGCTCCGACTGGGTCCAACAATCGAGGCCCTGGATAGAGCACGTGCCCTTGTGAGAGCGCAAGAAGCCCATGAGGTGCCGGATGGTCGTCGTCTTGCCGGCTCCATTGGTGCCGACGAACCCGAAAGTCTCTCCTTCTTCGACCGACAGATCGATGTCGAAGACCCCGCGGCCACGTCCGTAGTCCTTGGTGAGGTTCTTGATTTCAATCAGTGACATGAGCGACCCCCTCCTCGACCGTCTTCCTGCGGTCATAGAAGTCGAGGAAGAACTCCTCCAACGTGAACTTCTGCTCTTTCAGGTACTTCAGAGTGTATTGAGAGAGCACCGAGAAGAACTCGTTGATGTCGTTGTCGTGGATGCCGACCTTGACCTGCATCTTATCCGGATGGACTGAGATGATCTCCAGGCCGGTATCGTGAGTGAAGCGGTCGAAATCCTCGGCGGAGAGGAACTCGATGTCGTAGACCTTGTCCTGACGGTGCCGCAGATCGTCGGCCACTATCTGCGAGACGATGCGACCTTCTTTGATGATCGCGATACGGTCACAGGTCGCCTCGACCTCGCTGAAGATGTGAGAGGAGAGGAGGATGGTCTTGCCCAGGCCCTTTTCTTCCAGTACGAAATCGATGAAGGTGCCCTGCATGATAGGGTCGAGGCCGCTGGTGGGCTCGTCCAGGAC
>JAFGIH010000271.1 GCA_016929985.1 Thermoleophilia bacterium
GCGTCCGCCCCACCCCGGCCCCGCGCAAGGTAGTGAATCCGTGAGCCTGTTGCGTGTCACAGCCCCGGGCCTCACGCCTGAACGATGGCGGGCGGGCGTGGGAGCCCGCCCCTACAAGGACGGCGCGACGAAACGGAATGGTGTTTCCGTATTTCCCATCGCGTCCATCAGGTCCATCGTGTCCACTGTGTCCATCCCGCTCCCGCCGCCCTGCGGCGGCGAACCCGGAACCCGCCACCCGGCACCCGCAACCCGGCCCATTCAGAAAGGAGCTTCACTATGTCGAACGTAGACACTCAGGCTGATTTCTCCGCGGCGGCTGCCCCACTCCCTCGCCCTGACGATGATGCAGACGATGACTGCACCGGATTCGGCCCGCCCACCACGTCCTCATCTTCCGTCGCTCGCCCCGCCTTCCCCGCTCTGACCAACTTCTGGCGCGGCCTGTTCACGCTCTCGCTGGGACTGACGCTCTGCGCCCTGGCGGTGGCGGAGGCAACCGGCGACGCCCGGGCGCCCACCTGGTTCCTCGGCTTCGCCATCCCGGTGCTGACCGAATGGATCGGGGAATGGGTGGTGCGGGGGCGGAATACGACTGGTTGACGGTGGTGCGGACCGGACTGCGAGAAGCCTTCTCTCCTTTGCGACGCCTGCAGTTCGTCGCTCGTGCAGGCTTTTCGGCGCAGCGCTATAATCGAAGTATGAGTTCCTTGCGTGGGAGGTCGGCTATGACTGGAAGAATGAGGTTCTTGAGTGCTCTTTCGCTGGTTCTGATCTCCCTGCTCCTGTTGGGTTCGGGCGTGTCCGCTGCCGGCGGGGACGACAGCCGCGGCAGGATGCCGCTGGAGCAGGCGAGGCAGGTTCTTGAGGAGAGGCTTCTGGGCACCGTTGGGTTCGCAGGGATAGCCCACTCGGAGAAAGAAGGCAGCATCATCGTCTTCGCGGAGAACGAGTGGTCGAAGGCGCGCATGCCAGCCTGGTTCGAGGGATACCCGGTCAGGGTGGAGGTGAGCGGCAGGTTCCACGCTGTTCCGACTCTGGTGGCCGAACCGGAGGCCCCATTCTTCCCCTACGCAGCAGGGCAGTCGCGGCTGGCGGCGGTCAGGCCGCTGGTTGGAGGAACGAGCTTCTCCGCGTGCGTACCCGGGCAGTACTGGGCCGGCACACTCGGCCTCGTCACCTACAACAACAAGCTGCTGTCGAACGCCCATGTCATCGCCCTTGACCTGTCTAACAACTGGCTCCCGATCGGCACGCCGGTTGTGCAACCCGCGACCCTGGAAGGCGGCACGCTCGCCGACGACCGGGTTGGTGCGCTGGAGGACTACATCCCCATCAACTTCAAACGCGCGGCAAACCACGCGGATGCGGCCATCGCCAGTGTAGACGCCGGTGTAGCTGCCTCCCCCGGATGGCAGTTCGGGGAAACCGGCGACTACCAGATATCGGGAACGACCACAGTTGTTGCCGGCGATTCCGTCCGGAAGTCGGGCAGGACGACGGGTGTGACGGAGAGCACGGTGTATCTCACGAACGCCTCCGTGACTGTTGACTACGGCCTCGGCCGCAAGGGATACTTCGTGGACCAGATCATCGTGCATGAGCCGTTCATTGAGGCGGGCGACTCCGGTTCGGCCGTCGACAAGGACGGGCGGTTCGTCGGGCTGGTCTTCGCCGGCTCTGATTCCCTCGCTATCGTGTGCAAAGCGAGCTACATCATCGAGGGGTTGGGCATCGAGGTGGAGCCGCAGGTGCCGGCAACTCTGGAGTCGATTGCGGTCACACCTGATTCGGCGTCCATAGCGGTAGGGGGGACCCAGCAGTTCACCGCGACCGCGATGTACTCCGGTGGCGCCACCGTGAACGTGACATCCACGGCGTCGTGGAGTAGCAGTAGTGAGGCGGTCGCGTCGGTCGTGTCCGGCCTTGCAACCGGGCTGGGGGTCGGCTCGGCGACGATAACCGCCGCCTTCGAAGCACTGAGTGACACTGCGAGTCTCACCGTCACGGAGGAGCTGCCGTCGCTTGTTGTGACGGTCACTACTGAGAAGGCCAGCTACAAAACCGGTGATACTGTCGTCATCACTGTCTCGGTGACAGATGCCTCAGTGAACTCTGTAGCCGGTGCGACCGTCGCTGTTCAGGTGAAGAACGCGAAGGGAGTGGTGCGATTCAGCGGGGACGCCCTCACGGACGAATCCGGCGTGGCAACGTTCAGCTATACGATCGTCAGACGCGACGGCACAGGGACGTTCCAGGTGTCCGCGAGCGCCGAGAAGTCCGGCTATGAACCAGGCTTCGGTTCGGCGTCATTCGCTGTCTCGAAGTAGTAGCTTCTCCTTCCTTCGGGTGACACGAGGGGGCCAGCACTACCGGCCCCCTCGCTTCTTGTGTCGTCTGCGCTAGTAACTAGTGTCATGAGGCCGAGGCGAAATGCGCGACGCAAGACCTATATCCGTGCTTCGGGCAACAAGGCTGAGTAGCTCTACCGTACAGGTGCCGCAGCATTGAGGGAATGTGCGATCATATTTAAGAGATAGGGTGGCGCAAGGTCGCGTGCGGATAGATGCTGGACCGCTTGGTCAGGCGACCCTCCCGAGGCTAGGCGAACGCGCAGGTGCAATCCTCAGCGTACATCAGGACCTGCCCCGACTTGGTGTTCCCGAGCGCGTCAGTGACATCAACTTTGATGGTCGCCTGACCGCGCACCCTCGGGGCCTGCCACGTCGCCACTGCGCCGTCGGTCGTCAGTGTGCCCTCATCAGCGGACCATGTGTAGGTGAACGGCGCATCTCCCTCCAGCACGACGCACTCGATGGTGCAGGACCGGCCGATGAAGATATCCCACACGCCCATCTCGTACTTCAGCATCTCGTGGTCGAC
>JAFGIH010000272.1 GCA_016929985.1 Thermoleophilia bacterium
GAAGCCCAGCACGGGAACGTCGTCATGCTCGGGAGGGGTTGTTTCGCGGCCCTACAGGGACTCTCCGACGTACTGAACGTGCGGATCACGGCCTCGGTCGCCGTTAGAGTCGAGCGGGTCATGGAGGAACAGCAGATGACCAGGAGCGCGGCCGCTGCGTTCGTCGACGAGAAAGATAGACTCGTGGCCGAGTTCGTCAAGACCTCGTATGGCGTGTCGCCCGACGACCCCACGGTGTTCGACTTGGTCGTCGACACTGCCAAGATAGAACCGGACGCGGCTGTCCGGTGGCTGGCCGAGGCGGCAGGTCCCTTGATGTGCGATCCGGAGAAAGCTCCGTGCGCGGGCGGATTGCAGGTAGACCCAGTCATTGCCGACGCGGTGCGGCAAGAGTTCGAGCGGATGAGAGGCATACGCGAGCAGCGGAGGGGGCACTAGCGGCCTACCAGACGCGAAGCCTCCTAGGAGCGGCCGTGCCGCAGTTTCGCAAGCGTTATTACCGCCGGTTGAACGATCTCAGAGGTGATCTGGGGTCGCTCAGGCGGGAGCGCAAACAGATCAAAGCTATCCGTAAGGGCACTGAGATCGACCGGGCCTTTCAGGAGCGCCTCATGCTGGCTGTCACCGAGGTGAACGGGTGCCGCTATTGCGCGTATGCTCACGCGCGCATGGCACTGTCGGCCGGACTGGATCAGGCCGATATCGATGCGCTGTCGAAAGGCAGTCTCGAGGGTGCTCCCCCTGAAGAAGTGCCGGCGTTGCTTTATGCGCAGCATTGGGCCGAGGCCGACGCCCAGCCCGACTCAGAAGCGCGACAACGCGTCCTGGACATCTACGGACAGTCGAAGATAGAGGCCATCGAGTTGACGCTGCGCATGATCCGCCTGGGCAACCTGCTGGGGAACACCTCGGACTATGTGCTGCACCGTCTCTCCTTCGGCCGTTGGGGCGGAGGAGCCTGACGGCGTGGCTGGGCGAGGGTCCATGGTCGGCGCCGCCCTTGCCGTCGCTGTTCTTCTGACGGGCGTGGCGGTGACTATCGGGGCTTGTAGTCCTGGCGCCGGCGGCGACGCTGGGCCGGTCTCGACCGCGTCGGCGGCCGCGACGGAGCCGTCGAGGCCGACGACTTCGGCGGCATCGACCGCGCCGGCGGCCGTGGCGGAGCCGGGAATCTCGGCTGAGCCGGGGGCATCATCGACAACGGTGGACACTCCCACGCAGACCTCCATCTTCACTACCACGACCGGTGACCCGCGGCAGGACGTGACCATCACCATCGTCTACGACAACACTGCCGCGCAGGCCGGGACCGCAGCCGATTGGGGCTTCTCGTGCCTGGTGGAAGGTCTCAGGGAAACCGTTCTCTTCGATACCGGCGCGAAAGGGGATGTGCTGCTCGCCAACATGGAAGCGCTGGGGGTGCGTGCAGGCGATATCGATGTCGTGGTGCTGTCGCACGAGCACAAGGACCACACGGGAGGGCTGGCCGCCATCCTGGACGCCACATCGGGCGTGCGTGTCTACTACCCGGCGCAGTTTTCTCAAACCATCGTTCAGAAGGTGGAAGGGGCGGGCGCCACACCGGTCCCGGTCGACGGTCCGGCCCTCATCGGCCCGGGGCTTGCGGTCACCGAGCCGATGGGCAGCCCGGCTGAGTTGGCTCTGGTGGTCACCACCGCGGAGGGGGCGGTCGTCATCACGGGGTGTGCTCATCCAGGTGTGGTGCAGATGGCGGCCGCCGCGGTCGAGCAGGCAGGAGGCCCGGTGTTCGCGGTCATGGGAGGCTTCCACCTGGGGTCGGCGTCAGCAGACCAAGTGGAGCGGACCATCAAGGGGCTGAAGGCGCTCGGTGTGGAACGGTGTGGACCGGCTCACTGTACGGGCGAGGCGGCGACGGCCCGGATGCGGGAGGCGTTCGGCGACGGATTCATCCCGATGGGAGTCGGCGTCTCCGTGGTTTTCCTGCGGGCAATCTCGGCCGATATCTAGTACCAGAGAGTCATGCCCGCCGCGCCGGGCGTGACGGACGCTCCCAGGTCGCCGCAAAGGCGGCGGACGGCTGCTTCTCCTGTGCAGTGACACGGCACGAGCGTCTCCGGCGCCAGCTCTTTGAGAGCAGCGACAGTGGCCTGCAGGCGCTCCTCACCGGCGGTGAGCAGGTGGAAGCCGCCGATGACTGCGCGGATACGCGTGCTCTTGGTGAGGTCGAGGATGTGATAGAGGGTGTTGACGAGACCCGCATGGGCGCACCCCATGCACACCACCAGTCCCTCTTCGGTCTGGATCCACAGCGCCTGATCGTCCTCGATGAGATCGGGGTGGGCGCCTTGGGGGTCGAGATAGAAGGGTCCGCCGGTGTCTTCGTACGTGGTGACCCGGGGGATGGGACCGGTGAGGCCGACGGACTCGGTGAGCATGACGGGCTCAGGGACCCAGTGGAGACGTTCTGAGGGGAAGCGCTCGAGTGCTTCAGCCGACGCGGGTGGTATCCCTATGGACCGGGTCTTGCCGTCACGGATGGCGTACCGCGGTTGTACAGCCCCGGGGTGGCAGTAGATCTCTATCTTCGGGGCATGTGCGACAACGTAGGGGAGGCCGCCGGTGTGGTCGTAGTGGCCGTGACTGAGCACCATGAGGTCGGCCGTGCCGATATCGATACCAAGCTTCGGGACGTTGCTCTGGAGCGCGGGTCCCTGTCCGGTGTCGAAGACGATCCTCTTGCCGCCGCTCTCTATCCACATGCAAAAGCCATGCTCAGAGGCCAGCGCTCCCTGCACGTTGTTGTCGACCACGATTGTTATCCGGGTATCCATAGGTGTTCTCTTCTCTGTCGTCTTTCGCTCGTGCTGTCAGGCAAGCCGCTCCTCGGCGGCTCGGGACAGTTCGAGCAGAGCATTGCCCCTCTCGGCGAGGGTCTGGGCCCACGAGTGCAGCAGTTCACGGCCCGAAGGTTGCACGGTGTAGGTGCGCCTCTGGGGACCTGCGACCCCGGACTCCCAGGTGGCGCTGACCATGCCGTTCTCTTCGAGCAGGCGCAGGATGCGGTATACGCTTCCCGGGTCGACGTAGACCTGGTCGCCCACCAACTGTTGCACACGTTCGATGAGCGCGTAGCCGTGCCTGCTCTCCTCTATCAGAGCTATCAGGAGAGCGCTTTCGATCAAAGCGCGCTTCTGGTCGCCCAGACCTCCCCAGTCCGCGGCGCCCTGTCCTCGGCGGCGCCTGCGGTTGCCGCCCGGCGCATCTGCGTTCATGTTTCGTCCTCCCGTCTCGCAGCCGAACGACGAGGCCATCGAGTGAGCATGTGCGTGCCGATGGGCTCACCCACCTGCTGGGCGATCACCTGGCACTTCACCTTGAAGAGGAAGAAGACGTTGCCGGGTTCGTCGTTCAGCGACTCGTAGTTCCCCTGCCCTTTGGCGATCACCAGGTCGGCCTGCGCAAAGCGCCGCCGGAAGCCTTCGCTGCAATCGGTCAGGATGGTCCCGGGCGCGTCCGATCCGTTGGACACCACATCCGTGATGGCATCCAACCCTACGACGCGGGCATCCTCCAGAGTGGCGTCGTTCAGTACGGGGGCTCCTCGCACCGCCACGGTGACTCTTTGGCCGCCGAGTTGCTCGACGAGCAGGACGTCGAGCGCTATCTCACCCGCGTTATCGGCTATGTAGAGGATATCTCTCGCATTATCGACCGCTTGCCGGAATGCGTCCGGCTCACCGCACACGGGGTGATCCAAAGCCAGGTCGATGGCTCCGCGAAGATCGGATTCTGAGATATGGGCCTCGATGCCCATGTCGATGGCATTGCCGGCAATAGCCAGGCGAACGGCCGTCCGAAGCGGGTCGTGTGACTGAGTGATCATGGTTCTCAGCTCAGGCAGGAGATCGAGCGCCATCTGATTGTGGCGGTCTTTGGCTGCACGGTAGGGATCGTCGGTAGAGACGGCCGCCTTCAACCGTCTGTGGATGTGTTGCGCAAAACTAGGCGGCGATTGGCTCAGATCCGCCTGGCTCATCCAAAGTAGCATCTCGCGCACGACAGTCTCATGCAACGCCGGATCGTCAGAGACGGCCCGGCCCGCCTCGAGGGCCTGCCTGATGAAGCAGGGGATGCAGTCCAGCGAGGACCTCAAACTCTCGCGGCTCCTTCTGACTGGTGGGCTTCCGACTGGTGCACGACAACGATCGCGGTCACACAGGAGAATACGCCTGTGTGACCGCGATTGGAGTCTATGTGACTTTGTCTACTTCTCTGCGCCGCTGGTCTCGAGATCGGCGATGCGCTTCATCACCAGGTCCAACTGGGCCTGGAGCGCGTCCGCCTGGCTCTTGAGCGTTTGCTTCTGAAACTCAGGGTCGGGTTGCGCGTACGGGCCCACGGGCGCCATGGGCGCCATGGGCGCCGCGTACCCACCGGCGCGGGCCCAGCCGGGCAGACCGGTGGCGTAGTACATGTTGCGCCGGCCGCGGCCGCCACCCATGCCGTACCCACGGCCGCCGCCCGCGGCGTAGCCTCTCCCGTATCC
>JAFGIH010000030.1 GCA_016929985.1 Thermoleophilia bacterium
AATCCAACGACTAAAGGCGAACGCCACCTCCGGTCCAATGGTCGTAGCGCCTACCAGGCAAACTGTCTATTGGGACCACCTCCTTTCTACGCTTGAGTCGATTCTAGCAGGAGGCTCGCGAGAACGCTAGACCTTTGAGTCGGATTCGTCCGCTGTGGGCGTACGGGAGTCTCTACTCGCTGCCTGCGGCCAGTCGTCCCCGAGGAGTCTCGACAGAGACCGGTCGGCAAGGATGCGGCCTCCGGTCTGGCACTCCGGACAGTAGTCACATTCGTTCTTGGCGTAGACGATGCGCTGTATCGTCGTTCCACAGACGGGGCATGGCATGCCAAAGCGGCCGTGGACGGCCATGCCGGCACGGAAGGCGGTGACTTTCTTCGGGAATGCCTTCCGGGCCTCCGCGCACTGCCGCTCTGTCCACTCCTGGAGAACAGCCCCGGCCGCCTCATGCAGTCTGGCCATCTCGTCGTCGCTCAGAGCAGAGGTCTTTCTGAAGGGAGACAGCCGGGCCCGGTGCAAGATCTCGTCGGAGTAGGCGTTGCCGATGCCGCTCACGATCTTGGGGTCGGTCAAGGCGCGCTTGAGCGTGTGGTTCTCCCGCCTCAGAGCCGCCGCGAAGTCCGCGGCGCTTGACCCGGGCACCTCCACACCACCGGGGTCCAGAGCGGCCAGCGCCTCCCTGCCGCGGACGACGCGCAGCGAGGCCCGCCTCTTCTTGCCCGCCTCGGTGAGGACCAGAGTGCCGGAGTCGAAGTCGAATGCGGCCAGGGCCGCGCCCCTGGGCACCGCGACGCCCGCCGCCTTCCAGTGCAGGCGGCCCGCGACCATGAGATGGAGCACCATGAACAGGGGCCCGGCCGGCGAGGCCAACCCGAACACGATCCGCTTGCCGAGTCTCTCCATGCTCTCCACCCGGCTACCAGCGAGCGCGGACAGCGGCGGGTCGACCGTGCGGAGGAGAAAGGGGTCGGTCAGCCGAACACCAAGCAGGCGAGAACCAAGCACACGTGGTCTCAGCGCTTCCAGGTACGCTTCGATGTCAGGGATCTCGGGCATCGGTCTCTGAGACCTCAGTATAGCCGGGCGCCCGGAGAGGAAGATCGTGCAGGTGACACTGTCAATCGTAAGCAAGGTGATGATCCGCTTTGCGGCTCTGGCCATGGCGGCGACCCTGGCCGTATCGGCCCCGGGCTGCAGCGACGGCTCGCCGGCCCCGACGAGCACGATCCCGACGGTTTCCTCGCCTTCGACATCCGTGTCGGGCGGCACCTCATCTTCCGCCGCGACCTCGTCGTCGGCCGCGACCTCCACCTCGGTCTCCACCACCTCCACGACCGAGCCCTCGGCCACTGAGGCCATCCTCGAGCGGATGACGCTCCGGGACAAAGCCGCCCAGGTGCTGCTCCTGGCCTTCGACGGCACCACCATGCTCTCGACGACCAAGGAGCTGCTGATGGAGAACCCGCTCGGGGGCTTTCTGCTGCTCTCCCGCAACGTGACCGGGGCCGAGCAGGTGCGGTCTCTGTGCGCGACGTTACAGCAGACCGCCGCAGACGCTGGGGCCGACATCGGGCTGTTCATCGCCGTGGATCAGGAGGGCGGGTCGGTGCAGCGCATCCACTCAGGCGCTCCCCGCGTGCCGGCGGCTCGCGTGCTCGGCGAAGCGGGATCGTTGATGGATGCACGCACCCTGGCTGCCGAGACGGCAATTGCGCTGCTCGAGCTGGGAGTGAACCTGAACCTTGCCCCGGTGGCCGATGTGGTCTCCGATGCCACTTCCTTCCTCTACGACCGCACCTACGCAGGCGACCCCGCGCTGGTCTCCAACTTCGTCAAAGCCGTCACGGAGGCGTTCGTACAGAACGGACTCGTGGTCGCCGTGAAGCACTTCCCCGGCCACGGAAGTGCCCCTGGTGACACGCACGGCGAACCTGTGATCTCGCACACCAGCGAGTACGACTTCGCCACCATCCATCTGCGACCGTTCAAGGCGGCGCTCGCCGCCGGAGCCCAGTGCGTGATGATGGCGCATATCGTGGCCGACGCCTACGACCCCGTCGCGCCGGCCTCCCTGTCCAGGACGGTCATCGAGGAGGTGCTCCGTGAGGGCCTGGGCTTCTCCGGGGTGGTGGTGGCCGACGACCTGGAGATGGCGGGCGCGGCGGCGGCATTGACCGAGGCGGCCGCGACCGAGGGCGCCGCCGCTGCCGCCGCGAGCCCTGAGCCGGACCCTGGCGAGCTCGCCGTACGCGCCCTGGAGGCCGGTTGCGACCTCTTGATCTCCACAGGCCCCCTGCCCCGACAGACGGCTATGATCGACGCGATCGCCGAAGCGGTGCGGTCCGGCAGGCTGAGTGAGAGCCGTTTGAACGAGGCGGTCACGCATGTGCTCGATGTGAAGTGGAGCCACGGCATCGTCGCTCGCACAGGCATAGAGTAGGCTGCGACAGGGAACTTGGTTAGTCGACGCAGTTGCGTCAGGTGCCTACACGAGAGAAGGGATCCGCACATGTCGACGCCGTCCGGCCAAGAGGCGAGTAGCTACACGGTCATATTCCAGCCCTCGGGGAGAAGGGGCCAGGCCTCGCCGGGCCAGGACCTCTTGAGCATCTCTCGGAGCCTGGGGGTGGAGATCGAAAGCGCCTGCGGGGGCAAGGGCAAGTGCGGCAAGTGCCGGGTGCGCATAGAGGCGGCCGCCGACGACCGGTCTACCGGCGAGTTGGTCTCGCCGCCCACGGAGGCTGAATCGCAACACCTGGGCGCCGAGGGACTTGCGACGGGTCTGCGGCTCGCCTGCCAGACGCAGGTCAGAGGCGACCTGAGGGTCTTCGTGCCGGAGGAGAGCCGGAGGGCCGTCCAGGTGGTGCGCAAAGAGGCGGGGCAGCGCACGGTGCCACTGGATCCGGCGATCAAGTGCTACCACATCGTCCTGACACCCCCGACCCTTGACGATCCACAGGCCGACGCCGAGCGGGTCCTCGCGGCTCTGGCCGAGCAGCACGACGTGACGGGTCTCACGTTCGACATCGAGGCCCTGAGGAAGCTGCCCTCCACAGCCCGCAACGCCAAATGGGAACTCTTCGTCATCACGTGGCAGGGCGGACCCGCCGGCGGCTCGATAGTGGAGCTCCGCCCCGCGGCCGAGCCCGGCCACGTACTGGGGCTCGCGGTCGACGTGGGCACCACCACCGTCGCTGCCTACCTGGTCGACCTCAGGACCGGCCAGGTCCACTCCACGGAGTCGGGCATGAATCCCCAAGTGGCCTTCGGGGACGACGTGATCAGCCGCCTCTACCACGCGGTGCGCAACGAAGACGGGGTCCGCGAGCTGCAGCAGACGCTCATCACCGAGGTCAACGGCCTGGCGCGCAAGGGGCTGGAGCGCTGCGGCGCCACCCCGCACGACATCTTCGACGTGGTCATGGTGGGCAACACGGCCATGCACCACCTCTTCCTCGGCCTCGATCCGCAATCGCTGGGCACAGCCCCCTTCACTCCCGCCATCAAGGGCGCCGTCGACGCACGAGCCTCTGCTCTTGGCCTGGAGTTCCATCCCAACTGCCGTTTACACGTCCTGCCGGTGGAAGCCGGTTTCGTGGGAGCGGACAACGTGGCGGTCATCATCGCCGAGGAGCCCTACAACCAGGACGAGGTGCTGCTCATCGTGGACATCGGCACGAACGGCGAGTTGGTGCTCGGTAACAGGGATAGGATGGTCTCCGCTTCCTGCGCCACAGGGCCCGCCCTTGAGGGAGCGCACATCGAGTCCGGCATGCGGGCGGCCCCCGGCGCGATCGAGCGCATCCGCATCGACCCGGAGACTCTCGACGTACGGTTCAAGGTCATCGGGCTGGAGGGATGGAGCACCGACCACCCGGCCGAAGAGGTGCAGGCGCGGGGCATCTGCGGCTCGGGCATCCTCGAGGCGGCAGCTGAGATGGCCGCGGCGGGGGTCATCCTGCCCAGCGGAGCATTCAATCCAGAGCTCTCGCACGAGCGAGTCGTCTTGGAAGACGGCCGTCCTCGCAAGTTCGTGATAGCGAAGCCGGAGGAGACGGCCATCGGACGCGCTATCACGGTGTCGCTCAAAGACATCAGGTCCATCCAGTTGGCCAAGGGTGCGCTCCGTGCGGGCGCCGAGATCCTGCTGCGCACCTACGGAGCCGAACTACCGGACCGAGTGGTCCTGGCAGGCGCGTTTGGCAGCTACATCGACAAGTACCACGCTCTTGCCATCGGGATGTTGCCCCCCTGTGAGCCCGACCGGGTGACCTCGGTAGGCAATTCCGCGGGCGACGGCGCGCGTTTCGCCCTTCTGAGCGTCGGTAAGCGGCGGGAGGCTGTGTGGGCTGCCGATCATGTGGAGTATGTGGAGCTCGCCACCGATCGTGACTTCCAAGCGGAGTACGTGAAGGCCATGGCCTTCGGGGAAAACGCCTAGCCGATTGGGTTTCTCCTGGCGCCCAGCGAGGGAATGGAGCCTCGGCCTCGTATCAATACATACTTAGGTATTGCCGATATGGGCCGTGAGACTCGGCTGCGACTTTGGTTGCAGGTATCCGGGTATTGACCCCGCCCTTGCGAGGGCGGGAGAATGAAGACGGCCACTGAGAGTCGCCGGTACACAGCAGCCCCGGGGGTGTGTGGTGAGAAGGACGAAGCTGATCATTGCGCTCATCGCGCTTATCGTCGTCGGTGTCTGCGGCGCCGTATGGGTAGCCCCTGGTCTTGCCGATACCGAGACGCGGTACTGGGACGACCCGAACGAGGAGCAGACCCTCGATTTCTCCAAGTTGTCGCTGCAGCGCAACTTCGGCGGGTTCACCTGCCAGACCGACCTGTGGTCGGGCATCGGACTGTCCGACCTAGGCTCGGGTCGGGCTCTGTTTCTTCTCAATACCGATGCCAACCCGGGGACCGGCTCACCCTATGAAGGAGCGGGGGCCGACTTCCGTGTCCGCATCTCAGGAGACACCGACCCCAGCTTCCCGATGTTCTATCTCGAGTCCTGGAACGGGAACGGCTGGGCGGCTGTGCGCACGCTCAGTGGCACCGGCGGATCCACCGTGCTGAGTGCCGGCATGTCGCTGGCGGAGCTGGGGAACCCCACCACCATTTCTGTGGTAGCCGTCTCGCTCTCCGCCACGGGGTTCACTGTGGACCGAGTCCCCGACTCAGGCAGTGCGATCTACTACATCGAAGGTATGCCGCCGACAAGCACCACCACCACGTCGTCCGGGTCGACCACCACCACGACCGCATCCAACGGGGCGACCACCACCACGACCGCGTCAGACGGGACGACCACCACGACTGTGGTCGACTGGTGGGTCGTGAACAGCATCGACATGACTGAAACGGGGCTCGTGCCTTCGTTCGTCTCCGTCAGCAACGGACTGCTGGCCTGGACCGGGACCAAACCCGGAGGGTACTCGGGCATGTACATCTACGACTTCGCCACGCACGCGAACAGCGAGGTGCCCCAGAACCTCCCCGGCAACTACTACAATCCCTGCTCCGACGGCTCCCTGGTCGTCTATCAGGGGGCGCGGGCCGGCGGGTACGACGACATCTACCTCTACGACACCGGCAACAGCACGGTCCGGCAACTCACGTACAATTCCGACCCGGGCGACGGCAACGACTGGAACCCTCGCCTCGACGACGGCCGCATCGTGTGGGAGAAGCACATGCTGGGCATCATGGCCAAGTCGGGCATCTATGTGTATGACATGAACAAAGGCACAGTGACCCGCATCTTCGAGGGTGAGGCGTACCACGACCCCGACATCTGGAAAGACTACGTGGTCTCTGTCAAGAACGCCGACACCGGGAACGCGTCCGAGATCGTCCTCTACAACCTGAAGACCCAGGAATCCAAGACGATCTCTGAAGCCGACACGGCCAACACACATCCACGGATCGACGACGGGCTCGTCGTCTGGTCGTCGGGAGAGGTCCCGACCCCCATCTACTACCCGTGGGACACCTACCAGATCTGGGCCTACGACATCGCGGCCGGCACCAGCTTCGCCTTGACCGACAA
>JAFGIH010000031.1 GCA_016929985.1 Thermoleophilia bacterium
CCCCGTTCTTCGACACGGTTTTGGAGTCGATGGACCAGAAGGAGATCGAGGCCTTCTTCGCGACCATGGGCAAGATCTCGCCACTGGGCCGCATCGGTGATCCTCAGGAGATGGTGGGGCCCTGTGTCTTCTTGGCGTCGGAGATGTCGTCATACGTGACCGGAGTGGTGCTACCCGTCTCGGGCGGCCTGCCCCTCCCACCCAAGAGCTAGATCCCAGGAGAACGAAAGCATGAGTGAAGAAGCGAAGACCGAGCAACCCTGGGAGGGTATGACCTGCAGGATCCTGCGGGTGGACCTGTCCAGCGGTAAGGTCTCCAGAGAAGAACGCGACGAGCGCTACTACCGCAAGTGGATAGGCGGCTCGGGGCTCATCACCCAGATACTGCTCACCGAGATCCCGGCCGGCGCCGACGCGCTCGGCCCCGAGAACAAGTTGGTGTTCGCCCTCAGCCCGGTGACCGGCACCGCCGTCTACGCGACCGGCCGCAACGGCGTGGGTGCGAAGTCGCCCTTGAGCGGCGGCATCGCTCTGTGCCAGGCGGGCGAGCACTGGGGGGCCGAGTTCAAGAAGGCCGGCTATGACGTACTGATCGTCGAGGGCAAGGCCGAGAAGCCCGTCTACCTCTCCATCAAAGACGACGAGGTCGTCGTTCGCGACGCCGCCGCGCTGTGGGGTCTGCAGACCAAAGAGACCCAGGCCGCCGTCCGCGAGGAGCTCGGCGACAAGCGGGCGCGGGTCGCGATGATCGGGCCGGGCGGAGAGAATCTCGTGCCCTTCGCCTGCATCATGCATGGGCCCTTCGACGCGGCCGGCCGTGGAGGTCTCGGGGCCGTCATGGGCTCGAAGAACCTCAAGGCCATCGCTGTGCGGGGCACCGGGCGGCCGCGGGTCTTCGACCGCGAGGCCATGAAGGCCTTCAACAACTGGCTCACCAAGGAGCACTGGGACCACTTCTGGATCCAGCAGGTGCTCCCGGAGTTCGGCACGGGCGGCCCCGAGATGGAGGGCATGGAGGCCATCGGCCACCTCCCCGTGCACAACTGGAGGGGTGGTCCGTTCGCCGACGGCATCAAGAAGGTCCACGGCGGCGCGCTCAAAGACAAGATGGGCCTGCCTCAAGAGGGCTGCTTCAGCTGTCCGCTACGCTGCAAGAAGCGCCTGCAGTCAGGGGCTCCCTACTTCATCGATCCGGAGTACGGTGGCCCTGAGTACGAGGCCATGTGCGCGCTCGGCACCAATCTCGAGGTCGACGATGCGGAAGCCATGGTCAAGGCCAACGAGATCTGCAACGCCTACTCCATCGACGTCATCTCCGTGGGCAATACTCTGTCGTTCGCCATGGAGTGCTTCGAGAAGGGCCTGCTGACCCTCGAAGACACCGGAGGTCTCGACCTCAGTTTCGGCAACGGCCCCGCGCTGGTGAAGTGCGTGGAGCTCATCGCCAAGCGTGAAGGCATCGGGGAGCTGCTGTCGCTGGGCTCCGCCGAAGCGGCCAAGCGCATCGGCAAGGGGGCGGAGGCGCTCTCGGTAGAGGTGAAGAGCGTCCATCCCGGTATGCACGAACCGCGCCTGAATCCCGCGTTCGCCCTGGGCTTCATGGTCAATCCCAACGGCGCCGACCACTGCGCCAACGTGCACGACGACATCCTGGCCGCCGAGCACGGCATCAAGGACTTCAACCAACTGGGCTTCTACGATACCGTGCCCACTCTGGATATCGGTCCGCGCAAGGTGGCCCTCTTCAAGGTGGGGCACATACGGGAGTTTCTCAACGACTGTCTGCTCACCTGTCACCTGGCGTATGTCGGCGTCACCTACAAGCAGCCCGCTGACATCCTGGCTGCCATCGCCGGATGGGACGTCAGCTCGGCCGAGCTGATCCGCAGCGCCGAACGCATTCTCACGGCGGCCCGTCTCTTCAACGTGAAGCAGGGTCTGAACGCCGACGACGACCGCCTGCCTCCGAGGTTCTTCGAAGACAAGACCGATGGACCCTTCGTGGCTGCGCTCGACCGCGAGAAGATGGAGAATGCCAAGAGGTACTACTACACGCTCATGGGCTGGGACCAGAACGGGGTGCCGACTCCGGAGAAGGTCGAGGAACTCTATATCTATGACTGATAGATCGGCGGTCCGGGCGCGGCCTGGGCGTGCCGGCGGGAGACGGGAGGCAGTACGTTGATAAAGGTCAAGCAACAGCGCATGGACGAAGAAGTGTTCATGGAGAAGCGCAAGGAGGTGCTCGCCGTCTGGCCCACCGGGAAGGAGGTCGACCTCGAGGAGGCAGTGGCCTACCAGAAGGCTCTGCCCGACAGCAAGCGCTTCTACAAGATCCTGCAGAAGTACCACGACGAGGGCAAGATCTCGCTCTTCCCTCGCCAGGGCACCCCGCTGGTCGAGGACGAGATAGCGCTCATCCAGTCGCTGAACGAGTTGGGCATCCACCTGCTGCCGTTCACCACCGACAGCTACACGCGCAACCTGCAGCTCGACAAGGTGGAGAAGGGCCTGCAGGAGAGCATCAAGACGGGTAAGCCCGCCCTCAACGGCTGGCCCATCATCAACCACGGGGTCAAGACCAACCGTAAGGTGGTGGAGGCCTGCGACGGCGCTCTCGACCCCCGCTCGTCGCGCATCGGGCAGAGCATGGTGGCCGAGATCGCCTTCGCCTCGGGCATGAACGCCTTTC
>JAFGIH010000273.1 GCA_016929985.1 Thermoleophilia bacterium
GCGGCGCTTCCCCATCCGGTGCAGGTCGCGCCAGCGATCGAACGCCTCCGTCCGGTTGGTGTTGACGATCGCGGTGTTCTCGGCATCAAAGCCCCAGGCGATGCCGCCCTTCTGGTTGCCGTAGTAGGAGAGCCATACCCGGCCCCGGAAGCGGCGTGCGAACGACCGGGCCGCGTGGGTGTTCGGTAGGGCGTCGATCACGCAGGCCCGCACGTCAAAAGCGTTCATCAGGTGGTCCAGGTGGCTGAACGTCTCGTCCGTCATGGGCTCGTGGTGGCAGTAGACGGTCATGGCGTATCCGTCGTCGGCCGGCTCCTTCACGACCACGTGCAGGCCGTTGCCCTGGTCCACGCCCATCACGCACTCCCGGCCGGTGGCCATGACCGGGTAGGCCCCCACCAGGGCCTGGAGGTCCTGTTCGGTCAGGCCCCCTTCGGCCGCCATGTAGGGCAGGCCGAGCTCCGAGTTGTAGAACTCGCCCGGGAACTGGGTCGTTCGCCATTGCCGAAGCAGAGCCGCCGGCTTGGTGTAGCAGCCGTCGTTTCGTTCCTGCTCGCTTACATGCGCGGCCGCGAACTTGCTGACGGCATAGCCTCGTCGGGTTACGCTCGGGCGCTTGGCCACCCAGGCCCCGGCGACCGGATCCAAAGCGTGGCCACAGCGGGTGCAGACGAGCTGTTCCCGGCCAGGCTCGCCTTTGACGAATACGATCTCGTCCCGCGGGTCCTGGGGGTTGCCGTGTGCATGAAGGAACTCGTCTTCCAGACAGTGCCACGTCCGGCAGCCAGGGCAGCACAGTAGCCAGTGCCTCTGATCGGTGTCCTCGAAGGCCTGATCGACGCCGTATCCCGGGAAGGACGGCGTCGAGATGTAGAGCTCCCAGCCGTGGAGGGAGTGGCCCAGGCGTTTGCGCGCCAGCTCCACGTTGGCGGGCACCATCTCGTCGAGCTCGTCGAAGATGAGAAAGTCGGCCGGCACGGACTTCATGCGCGTCCGGCTGTTCGTGCCCCGGAAGTAGATGGACCCCTCGCCGATCTGTTTCAGACCGGCGGTGTCGGTGTCCTTCACCAGCCGCGACAGGTACTCGGACCGGTTGATGGCTGGGCCGAAGCGGTCCCGGGAGAACTCCCCCACGTCGTTTTCGGTAGGGAAGTAGTAGATGGTTCGTCCGCCCCGGGTGATGGCGAAGTGCATGGCCCGGCTGATGGCGTACTCGCTGGCCCCCATCTGGGCCGCCTTGCGGATGACCATGAAGGGTGCCTCGTCCCGGTAGATGCCCCGCAGATACACGTGGCCCGCGAACCTGAACGGGAACTCACCGATCAGCCGGTAGAGAAGCGTCCAGTCATACAGGCTCTTGGAAGCCCGGCGGTAGTCGGTCAGCCTCTGGACGTACCGCAGCTTCTTCGTCCGCGCCCACGTCGCCTTCGAGCCGACAGATCGCGTCGTCGATGTCGGCCTCGTCGGCGGCAGACAGGCGTTTGACTGCAAGTCCAAGATCGCCTCCGTCTTTGCCCGTGATCTCCTGCCGCTCGACATAGCCACGCTCCTTGCCCCGCGTCTTCAGGAAGAAGATGATCGAGGGGGTGTCACCGGCCAGAATGTTCTTGTAGAGGGCGCTCTCGGCGTTGTCCACCATGCCCTCGCGGGCGTCCTCCAGCATGCTCTTCAGGGTCGAACTCTTGTCAATCCGGCTCTGGATGGTGCTGCGGGCACAGCCGAAGCGACGCGCGATCGCGGCCACGTTGCCGTTCATCTCAGGTATCAGCGGAGCGATCTCCGTCGCGGTGATTTTGCGCATGGCTCTGGTGCTCCCCTTTTTTATAGCGTCGATTCGTCGCGTCTGGGCCCAAGCCCCATGCCCTCGAGGCGCTCGAGCGTCACGCTGACGTACTTCGGTTCAATCTCGATGGCCCGGCAGGCGCGCCCCGTCTGCTCGGCAGCCACAGCCGTGGTCCCGGACCCCACGAACGGCTCGAACACTAGGTCGCCGGCGCGGCTTGAGTTAACGAGCGATCGCACCACCAGCTCCACCGGCTTCATGGTCGGATGTTCGTCGGACCGCGTCGGCCGGTCGATCTCCCAGACGTCGTTCTGCGTGCGATCACCCACCTTGCACAGGCGCGCTGCGCCGTCCTTCCAGCCGTACCAGAGCGGCTCATAACGGGTGTGGTAGTCCTTGCGGGAAAGCACAGCGTGGTCTTTGACCCAGATAATCGTGGAGGACCAGTGGAACCCTGCCTGGGCGAGAGCCCCGTGGATCACGGGCCACTCCTGCGCACTCATGGCCACGTAGATAGGCGACCCCGGCAGGACGCTCTCGGCGATGATTGTGCAGAACTGCGAGGCAAACGCGGGGAACTCGCCCCCCAGGTTGTCGTTCTCAATGGTTCGTAGCCGGTAGCGAGGGTTCTTGTTTTCCCCGTAGGCCACATTCCACGGCGGGTCGGTCCAGCAAATCTGGCACTTCTGACCCTCGAGAAGCCGATTGACCACCACCTCGTCGCAGCAGTCGCCGCAGAGGATCTTGTGCGCGCCGGCGACCCACAGTTGGCCCGGCTCCACCTGCCAC
>JAFGIH010000274.1 GCA_016929985.1 Thermoleophilia bacterium
AGGTGGTCCCAGTCTTTCTGCCGGTTGGCGGCGTTGACCACGAGCAGGAACTCGTCTTCGTAGAAGCGGTAGAGGTAGGCGTCGTCGACCGCACCGCCGGTCTCGGTGGTGATGAAGGTGTACTGGGCCTGGTACAGGTCCAAGGCCGCGGCATTATTGCTGAGTACCCGCTGAAGAAAGGCCAGCGCCCCGGCGCCGCCGATGATGAAGCGGCCCATGTGCGACACGTCGAACAGACCGGCGCGACCTCGAGTGGCCAGATGCTCCTCCACCGTACCGGTGGGATAGGTGAGGGGCATGTCCCAGCCTGCGAAGTCGACCATCTTTCCGCCCAGGGCGGCGTGACGGGCATGGAGGGGGGTTTGGAATAGTCCGCTGTCGGTGGCCACCGGTTTCTTCTCCTTCGATCTATCAGCCTGCAGTTCGAGAAATCGCTCGGTAACAAGCTACCAGACCGAGCGGCCTACCGCGACGGCTGGTAGCCTCTACGGGCTGGGATCAATGCCCTCGTCGTCGTGAGGTAGACTGTTGACAGTCATCATAGCGGGGTAGGGTATCGAGGTGGCTTGGGAGGTCGAGATCATGCCGATACACCATCACACTAACGAGAAGCCCATGCGGGATGTCGGACGGCCGCGCCGTTCTTGGCGGCGCCGGATGCTTCTAGTCCTCGTGTCGGTGCTTGTTTTCGCTTTCGCCGTCGCCGGGGTGCTGTGGGTGGCTCCCCTTGTCGGAGGAACTGCTCATGCTGGCGACGGGTCGGCCGCTCAGACAGGCGGCCAGAAGGTCGTGATTTTCGAAGACATCATCATCGGTCCTGAACAGGCTTGGAACAATGTCGTCGCAGTGGGCGGCGACGTGATCGTGGAAGGGGTCGTCGCGGAGTCCGTCGTCGCGGTGGCCGGCGATGTCACCATCCGCGCGAACGCCCGGGTCGGCTACGACCGGCCGGGTCACGATGACGCCGCGATCGTCTCGGTGTTTGGCGATGTGATCGTTGAATCGGGCGCCTATGTGTCGGGCCGCGTGGTGGATGTGGGTGGAGGGGCCGGCAAGGCCCTCACCGCGACCTTTGTCGACCCGGTGGCGAGGCCGTGGGAATGGACCTCCATAGTGGGGTGGATCGTCTCGACGATCTTCCTGGTCATCGCCACCGTCATCGTAGCCGCCATCGCGCCGCGGAAGATCGCGGCCGTGCGCGATCGTGCCCGTCATCACTTCTTGTCTTCGCTGGGATGGGGCGTCATAGGGGCGGTCATCGGCATCCCGGTCATCACCATCCTTCTGATAGTGACCGTAGTGGGGCTCCTGGTGGTGATACCGTGGCTGGCCATCGTGGTCCCGATAGTCCTGCTGTTCGGCTTCGTCGCTGTGGCCGCTCTGTTGGGCCGGCTCATCCTGGGGCAGAAGGAAGACCTCCGCAGCCAGGTCATCGCCGCGGCAGTGGTGGGAGTAGTGATCCTCTGTATTGTGCGCTGGATCCCCTATGCCGGGGCCATCATTCTGGCCATAGTCACGTTGGTGGGGCTGGGGGCCATCATCACGGCCATCTGGGGAGGTCGCCGGGGTTCGCGTGAAAAGGCGGCGGTCGCCCCAGCGCCGCAGCCCCCCGGCGGATGGCAGCAGGTGCCGCCGCCGGCGAACGAGCCACCTGCTTGGCAGCAGACGGAGCCGCGGATGCCGGTTGCGTGGACAGAAGTCCCGGCCGCTCCCCCGGTGGACGCGGCGGCATCTGAGGTGTCGCCTTCGACCGAGGTGGCTGCGAGACCCGAAGACTCCGACGGCGACGAGCCGCCGGCGGGCTAGCTCAGCCTCATCTCCAATTCGACCTCGCTCAAGATCGGTATCTTGAACTTGCCCACGAGCGGGATGGAGGGTTTGAGCCGTTCGGCGATCTCTCTGAGGCCCCGGTGCACAGCCACCACTTCGAAGCCACGTCGCTGATAGAAGCGGAGGGCGTCCAGGTTGTCGTTGGTGGTGACGAGCCACAGTCGGCGGCAACCAGCGGCCATGGCTGCAGCGCGGACGGGCGCGACGAGCGCCGTCCCGATCCCGACGAATCGCTCTACGGCTTCAAGGACCACCAACTGCCACTCCCGGCCGGCCGGCTCATAGACAGCGAGCCCGACCCGCCCGCCGTCCGGCCTCACTGCACAGAATCCCGGTAGATCGGTGGCTGGGATGACGCGGCCGCGAGAGACCATGTAGTCGGTGCCACCCCAGCCGCGCACCATTTCCAGGACCCAGGCACGGTCACCGGGCTCGAGGGGGCGGACGGTGAAGGCGGCTCCGGTCATGCGTCTCAGTCTACTCTGCGGCCCAGAGCCAAGCCAGAGCTAGAATGAAACGGTGGACCGTGCAACGACGACCGGGCGGGGGGTAGGATGGAAGAAGAGCTCCAATACGCTGACATCGTGGAGAGGCTGGCGCCTTGCGGACTGGACTGCGAGCGGTGCGTGATGTACGTGGGTGGGAGGGTCAAGAACTTGGCCGTCGGGCTCGCCAAGGCTCTGGAGGGCTTCGAGCTTATGGCTCCCAGGGTGGCCGACCGGTTCCCCGTTTTTGGCGACTACGACCACTTCTTGGCGACACTGCACTTCTTCAGCGGACCGACGTGCACGGGCTGCCGCAACGGCGGGAGCGCACTGCCGTTTTGCGCGGCGCGCTCGTGCTTTCGAGAACAGGGAGTGGACTTCTGCGCCCAGTGCGCGGAGTATCCCTGCAAGCGCAACTCCTATCCGGAGAACCTGGCGGAGCGCTGGCGGTCGTGCAATGACCGTATCCGCGAAGTGGGAGTCGAGCGGTTCTATCGGGAGTCGCTGGAGAGACCGCGGTACCGGTAGCCGTAGCCGCAGGGCCTAGCCCGGCGGCCGAGCCCGATGCTTTGATCGTCTAGGCTCCGCCGAGTCTGCGGAGCAGGTTGTAGAGCATCTGGGCGACCTCGCCGCGAGTGGCGTCGAGGCGGGAATCCCAGCCTGACAGCCCTCCCCACGTACCGCCCACGATGCCGTCGGTGAGACCGTTGTACTCAGCGACCCTGATCCGTTCGCCGTGCTCGGGGTCGATGTAGCTGAGTACCCCCTGCCAATCGTCGGGAGGTGTCTCCAAGACCGCGGACCCTGCGCGCACGATCATCGTGATCACCTGCTGGCGGGTGATATTGCCCAAAGGCCTGAACGTGCCGTCGGGATAGCCGAACGTCAGGGCGGTACGCGTGGCTCTTGCCACGTAGTGATAGGCGTAGAGCTCACCGTCCGTGCGCTCGATCTCAGCCGCGTCGACGAAATTGCAGGTGTCGTACAGAGTCGCCGTGTAGACCCGTGGATCCCACTCCGCCATGGTGAGAAGGATGAGCTTGGCGAACTGCTGGCGAGTGACCAGGTCGTCTTGCCCGAAGAGGCCGTCTTCATATCCTTCGATGATGCCCTTCTCGGCCATCTTGTCGATGGCGCGCGCGTAAGGATCGTCTTCCGCGACGTCGATGAAGACCGGGCCGTTGGCGAAGCGCACCGCGTAGAAGAGCGTGGTGCCCGCGAACCAAGCGGCGCCGCCTTCGGAGCACTCGGGCGACTTGACATCCAGGTCTTCACTGAAGGTGCCCTGCGCCTCGTTGACATAATCGATGGCTCCGATACCGCGGGGGTCCAGCTGCTCCCAGGCGATGACTCCGCCTCCGATAGAGGGGTTGAAGTTGCCGACGGTGTCGTCGGTGAGCGTCACGGTGACGTCGGCCGCTATGTCGTAGACCTGGACGTGATAGGTGTCGAGCGGATAGTAGATGGGGGTCGCGGTCTCTCCGGATGACCACACTACGAGCCCGTCGTCGATGCGTGGATGCACGTTGCTCCACGTGTCGGAGGCGATGGTCTTCACCTGCTCGGTCTTGAGGTTGTAGAGGACTATCTCCGAGCCGTAGCCGGTATCGGCGTTCTTGACACAGACCACATACTCTTTCCAGATGTCGGGGTCGTGGTACGCCTCACCCTCCAGGATACGGGTGACGCCTCCCTTGTTGAGGTCGTACACATAGATGCCCGACCTGGCCATGATGCCCACCATGTGCTTCTCCCAGACGATACGGCCGTCATCTATGCGGGGGTTCCAGTCGTTGCCATCGCCTGGATCGGAGTTGTGCGTGAGTTGCCGCACGGTGCCGTTACCCGTGTCGCATAGGAAGATGTCGTCGTACCCGCCTGCCCGGCCCCCTTGGTAGACCACCACACTGCCGTCGGAGCAGGGGTTGTAGTAGTTGCCGGGCAACGGTTCGGGGATCTTGACGTTGGTGCTCTTGGAAAAATCGTAGAGGTACATGCTGGAGTAGCCGCCCGGAGTGACCCCGGTCCACGCTATAAGACCGTTGGCGACGGAGATGAAGGACGGCACCAGCCCCAATCCTGCTACATCTATGGAGTTGATCTTCCACCACTGTAGTTCGGTGGTCGTGGTGGTGGGTTGTTCGGTGGTCGTGGTGGTGGACTCAGTGGATGATGTGGTGG
>JAFGIH010000275.1 GCA_016929985.1 Thermoleophilia bacterium
CGTCCCCATCAGCCAGGTCGGCGAGCTTCTCCATCTCGGTGACCACGCTCGGCTCGCGGTGCGTGACCACGCGCCGCACCTCGGCACGCGGCAGCCACGTGGTGGCCACGGCGGTGACAGGCCCCTCAGGTCCGCCCTCGCTGTCCCGTACCACCTCGACCGCCACCCCATGCCCGACCGCGAACTCACAATGTTTCCGGAACTGGAGGTCCGACACCCGGTCGTCCCAGTGGGTAGACCGCTCCCCCCGCCGGTTCGGCCGGGGCACGAACCCCGCCTCGAACCGCAGCTCCATCCGCACCTGGAACAGGAACTCCTCGTCCTCTCGCCCTCGCTCGCCCGCGTTCCGCTCGTTGACCAGGAACAGTGACAGCGCCCGCGTTCCCTCATCGAGCCCCTGCGCCGAGGCGTCCGCCACCAGGTCCAGCTTTCCGCGCAGGTGAATGCCGGGATAGCCGGGCACCACCACACCCGAGCCGATGATCCCGGGGTCCAGGTCCACCGGCACCGTCACCGGCTCGCGCCCCACCCGTCGCCACACCCTCGCCGGCTTCTTCTGGCCCTCCTGCTCCATCTTCTCGGTCACGTAATCGGCAAAGGAGAGCACGACGGTGAGCTTGTCGCTAGCCGTGCCGGGAGGGAGCAACACCGACAGCCCCAGCGACGATGGCAGCCGGCTCTTCTGCTTGGGCTCGGGCTCGTGCCCGGCCGTCTCCTCCTCGGTCTCGTCCGGCCCGGCGGCGATCTCGTCGTCGGTGGGCTCGTCAAGCTCGCGTCCGGCCGACGGGGCCAGGAACCCAGTCAAGTACCATCGCGAGGGCGGCAGCTTCAGGACCTCATCCTCAAGTGCCTCGGGATCTAACGGCCCGATCAGGTCTGCTTCGAGTGCTCGGATGAGGTGCTCACGCGGCTCCAAGTCGGTCATCTCCCCTCCTGCCGAGGTACCCGAAGTTCCGGGTCTTGCTCCAAGACCGCTCGCTCTGACTGGCGCCCATGCGAAAGCAGCCTAGGAGGCTGTTGGGCATTGCGCTCCGCGTCGCCAGAATCGCCGATCCATCGCCGCAGGCTGCGTCGTTCGGCGCTCGAAGTACGCGAAAGTACACCATCGACCTCACTCCTTGCCTGCGACGCGCCTCGGCGATCTGGCTCGGTCCGGCAAAGCCCAACAGCCTCCTGGGCCCCGACAATAGCAGAACAAACAATTACGTGTTATATCAATAAAGTTGACTGCCCGCGCACTAGAAACGGACTCTTCGGTGAGGAACTCAACCTTGGGCATCAAAGCCCAATTGGGTGCACAGCTTTGGCCGCTCTGGCGAGCAGCGGGACTGCGATGTGCTGCCGAACAAGGGCTTGCGACGGTCGACGAAGATGGTACCATGCCTGGGCCAGTTCTTGACGGCTGCGCAAACGCCGACTCGAGGAAGTCATGGCCCTAGGACCGGCGCTAAAACAGCTCAGCGGAGACTTGGGGTATGAGCCCTCCTACGTTGCTCGTCGACTCGGTACTAGCACCGAGCGATTGGAGGCGATGGAGGCGGATTTGGTGGAGCCAAACGCGCAAGATCTCGCTATCTTCGCTGAGCTCTTCGGCGTATCCGAGCAGAGCCTCTGGGTTGGTGAGGTCCGCGGCGACGAGGGCGAGATGCTTCGTCTGCTCTTCCGCGCGCGGCCGGACATGGAGCCGTTGGCACCGCGCACGCGCGCAGCGATTGCCCGCGCCGCCGGCATCGCGAGACAGTATACCCGGCTCGGCAGTCTGCTCGGCCTGCCCAATGCGTACCAGGAGCTGCGCCAGCAATATCGACACGAAGGAGACTACGCTCTTTCGGGACCACCCTGGGAGCGAGGAGAGGATCTGGCGCTCCACCTGAGAGCCAACCTCGGGTTGGGCGATGACCCTCTCGTCAGCGTGCGACATCTGGCCGTTGAGCAACTCGGAGCCTTCATCGTGACCTCGGACCTCCGTTCCTCGGACATCGCTGCCTGCTCCTTCTCCAGCCCGGAGACCGGTCCAACGATTGTGACGAACGCCGGGGGGAAAAACTCCCGGCCCTGGCGATGGCGCTTCACCGTTGCGCACGAGCTCTGCCACCTGCTTTTCGACGAGCTGGCGCAGACCGCCCTGGGCGCTGTGACCCGGTATGAGGACCAAGGCGAGCACGCGAGCGAAGCGGTAGAGCAGCGAGCCAACAGCTTCTCAATCACGCTTCTCGCTCCCAAGCAAGCCGTACGCAACCTCCTGCTCCAAGCCGAAGGTCGCCCCCTAGGCGAGGAGCTACGGCACGTCATGACGACCTTCGGGATCAACTTCAAGGCCGCACGCTACCGGGCACGACACTGCGACTGGGCCACAGAGGTCGACCTCTCGCGGGTGGAAGGCGTGGACACGAGCGAGCCCCACGAGTGGCGCCATGCCGAGCTCGACTGGTTGGACGTCTACTACCCCTGCCCGTCGGTCCCTATGGATCGGAGAGGGCAGTTCTCGCGCCGCGTAATGAAGGCTTATACCAGCGGGGCTATTTCCAGAAGCCACGCGATCAGCCTGTTGGAGGCCGCCCCCGACGATGACCTGGATCAGCTCGCCCAGCTCGTTCGGGAAACCGGGCACTAGCACGCCGTGCTCGTGCTCGACGTCAACGGTCTGCCCTACCTGAAGAGCTTGGCGCTGCTTGACTCCTTTCCAGATGTCCTCCGGGCCACTGGCGTCTCGCGTATTCCGTGGAAGGTCTACCTGCAGCTCAAACGTTCGGGTACCCTTGCAGACATCGTGGACGGCTGGATTGAGGAACGGCTTGCAATAAAGCCAGACCCGCCACCGCGGAGCGGCCCCGTAGGCCGAGCGATCCAGAATTTGCTCAGACGCCGCGAGTCTGCCTGGGTCAACCACGACCTCGCCGATCTCGAATGTGCCGCCTTGGCCGCCACGCATGGTGGCGACGCCGGGGCCCGGACACAGGTGTTCACCGCTGAGCGCGGCCTGTCGAAGCTCTGTCACCACCTCCACATTGAGACGGTGGATGTGTTCGACGTTGTCGCCCTCATCGCGCAACTCTCGGGCTGGAATTCTGATCGCGTGTCTGAGCACCTCATAAGCTGGCAGCGCAAGGATGCCGGAAACGGTCGACCTGCTGACTTCGACGGCAGCTTCGTGAGCACTCATTCACAACGCTATGGCGAGGACGGAGTCACCTCCTTGAGAACGCTGTTTGGGCTGGATCGTTCCTCGAACCCATAGGTCGTGATCCAACAGCTTGTTCTGAAGGCTGTATGTCAACACATGTGCTTCCCTGTTGGCGGCAGTATCCAGTCGGTGGTCGTCTTCGCACCAGTCCTGGTCAGCAGGCAGTGCTCCCAGCCAGGAAGCCATTCGTCCAGCAATTCAACAAACCCTTCACGCGTTGCATCCGGCTTCAGTATCCCGAATTCTGCTTTCTTTGAGAATCAGCCACCTGCAACACCAGCTCCTCTGCTTGCCGGAACGACGCAACGTGGAGCTGGACCTTGCGGCGCGTGGACCGCTCCTCCATGGGGAACCCCAGGAGCTGCTGCACCGGGTTGTGGATGGTCCGCACGAAGGGCAGCGCGTCGGGCAGGTCGGCGCGAAGGTTTCCGACGAGGTAGAGGAAGTAGAGCTCCGCCAGGCCGGTGTTGGAGACCTTCCACTCGTTCCAGGTCATCTCCTGGATGCGCGCCGCCACGCCAGAGGATTTCAGCTCGATGCAGCGCTCGATGCCGCCGCTCCGCCGGAGGCTGAGTATGTCGAACCCGGGATGGTCCGGGTTCAGGCGGTACTCCTGCACCAGCCCTCGGTACGCTTCCCTGAACGCCTCGGATCGCGACCGCGCTGATCTCCAGGTAGTCGCAAATGGCGCTGGCGAGCCGCACGGCGGTCCGCTGGTCGAGCCGAGCGGGCCATGGGTCCTCGCCCCAGAGGAGAAATGGCTTCTTGCCGGCACCGTCTCCGTCACCATCACCATCACCGTGGGAGCTCGGCTTGTAGACCAGGTACTCCCGCCGGCTGGACTTCCCCCGCAGGCCACCGGGCAGTTGCCACTCCGCCCAGAGCTCGGAGACGGGCTCCACGGTCCGGATGAATCCTCGCAGACTAGACAGGTCACGTTGCACCAGGCGGTCGGCGGAGCGGTCCACCTCGAGCATGCAGAGCAGGTAGGCCCCCACCTGGGAGAGCCCCCTGCGGAACGCCAACCGCCCATCCTCATCGAGCGCCCGGTCCCCGGGCCTCGGAATCCAGCGGATCTCGTCCTCCAGGACCCGCACGCCGAAATACTCACGCAGCGGACCGCGAGCGGCCGGGTTCGCTTCGAGCACGAAGGTCCAGAGGGTCTCCTCGTTCAGGCCGAGCCACTCCCGGCAATCCCGGCGGTTCGTGTAGAGGCACTCCCGAGCAGGCAGGAATCGCCGATGCCCAGCGCCGTCGTGGACCAGCAGCCGGACCTGCTCGAGCTCACTTCGAGAGTCGCGCCGGGGGCCATGCCCCGTGGGACACCAGGGCACCTCGCCCTCGTCCTCTGCGGGCTCGGGCTCGTCTGAGGCGCTCCCGTCGCCAGCAGCGTCCTCGGTGACGTGGCCGAACTGGGCCAACAGCCCGATCAGACCCGTCGGCGGCATGAGCAGCGGTACGTCCGGCAGCTCCTCCTCGGCCTCGGTCACAGCCTCGAGCAGCGGCTCCACGGACCGCTCACCGATCCAGTCCCGCCCTAAATATGCCCGGAACGCCGGCACCCAGCGCACGCCCCCGTCCTCTGCTCGGCAGGGCACCGGGAGCCGCGAGAGCTGGAACAGAGCGCGGTTGGTCCCCAGCCGCTCGAAGGGCAAGGGGCGCGAGGCGTCCGGGGTCCGGCCCGCGAGCTGGCAGATGGCGGCCAGGGCGTCGAGGTGCTTGAGGTCGGCCTGCTCCTCGGGCCGGCTGTCCCGGGTGAGCCGGGGCATGACCGTGGCGCGCATCACCTCCGGGAACTTGAAGTCCCGGATGCCCCAGATCTCCTGCCAGGTCGCCATCTCGGCCTGGAGCAACTCGTTGCGGGCCTTGGGAATCAGCGAACCCCAGCACACCTCACGCGAGAGGAAACAGATACCCTGTAGGGGCACCCTGCCGCTGAGGGACCGCGGCGGGTAGAAGCACGTGAGGTCCGAGGTGGCCACCCGCGGCAGCACTCCGTCCTCGTCGGGCGTGCCCGTGGGGAACAGCGGGAGCCGCTTCACGATCTCGCGGAAGGGCTCCCTCTCCATCGACGCTGCGGGGATGGCGCGCCAGAGCCGCGTGACCAGGTGCAGCACCGGGTCCACGCCAATGTCGGCCGATGGGTGTCGCTCCAGCCGCGTCTGAGCCGGCTCCAGCATCGCCACCAGCTTCGGCAGCCTGGTGTAGAGCAGCTCGGACGACCCCAACGCCCTGAGGATCCGTGCCGTCCCAGGCCGACACAGCTCGGCTTCGGGGAGCAGGCCCTCGTCCAGGCGCACGCTGGCGGGCAGGCGCGCCCGCAGGGCTTCGCCCAGCCCGGGATCAGCCTCCAGGTCGGGGAAGGCAGCCACCTCGTGCAGGCGCGCCAGCCGGTCCCCACAGGGCACAAAGGCCACCTGGCCCAGGTGAGTCCTCACGGCCTTGCGCAGAGCCGCTGCCGCCCCGGAGGAGGGCACGAGCACGTCCCCCTGTTGATTCCTCACCGCCGCCGCGTCGAGCAACAGCAGCAGGTCAGCGGTGGACATGCCCTGGTCCTGGGCGAACGGGAGGACCTGCTCGGCAAAGAGCCGCTCGGCCTCGTGCATCAGGTAGGCGTTGTAGTCCTGCTCCTCGTCGGAGCACCGCACGGACCGGCGCGACAGGTCGCAGTTGAACGCGCCGTTGACCAGGAACGGGAACGGACAGAACTCCCCCGTACCGAGGAACACGTGAACCCGGGGCTCCACCGGGAAGGGCATCAGCCGCCCCGCGGGTGTCTCTCCATCGCCGCCCGTTTGTTTCCACGGAATGGCGAGGGACACCTCGGTCAGGGTCACCTCCGCCCAGGAGGCCGAATCCAGCCCCACTCGGTGGTCACCGATCTCCAGGTCGCCCGCCGAGAACACGATGAAGGCCCGGGTGCTTTCACTCTCCTGAACCGTGACCCGGGTGACACCGCTCCGGGCCATCTCCCCGGCCTGCTGCCAGCCAACCTCGCCACGCCACTCGTCCCGGCTGATCTGCCAGGAGAAAGCCTCCCCAAGCAGCGGTAGCTCGATCCGAACCTCCTCGAGCTTGCGGAGAAACAGGATCTCGGTAGCAGACATTCCTTTGAGCCGGGTCGCCACCCGCTCGGCCATGGCCGCTCTGCCACCCTCATCGAACGGGAAGCAGAACACGGTGCGATACCCCTGCGCGAGGATCGCCGTCACCTCCGCCGGGGTCCCGTTGGTTGCGAAGGGGAGACGCATTACGGGCACCTTGCGCCCGCCCTCTGGTAGCTCCTCGGGGCCGAATCGCTCGAGGAGCAGCTCACGGCTCTGCCCCCGGTCAAAGGCGAAGGAGTGCCCGGTGGAGTAGACCGCCGGCCGGTCCGTGATCTCCAGGACGGACTTGAACCCCATGCCCTTGTGGCCGATGGAGGCTCGCACGCCCTTGCGAGCGTGCTTGGTGGAGATGGACACGCCGCACAGGGAGCGCACGTCCTGCTCGCTGATCTCCCGCCCCGAGTTGGCGAACAGCAGCGCGTCGCGGGTCACGCGGATCAGGACTCGATCCTCGAGCCCGCCTTCATCCATGGCGTCATCAGCGTTCTGGAGGAGCTCGTAGATGAGGCGCCCCTGGTAGTTCTGGGCGATCTCGTTCTCGAGGTTGAAGTGCTCGAGAATGTCGCTCCGCTGGGCGCGGTAGGCCCCCAGCCGGTTGTCCCGCAGCTCGGTTAGCAGGTCCGCCTGGCGCGGCTCACCGTCGCTCATTCGCTCCCCTCCAGGATCTGCTCGGCCAGCCACGCCAGCGGGTCCCGCTTCCTGACCGCCACGAGCTCCAGCGCCGCCCGAATCACCGGCACGTCGCGGTGCTGCTTGGCGTAGGGGAGCAGGTCGTGCCTCCACTGGCCCTGCATCCTGAGCCCGAGGGCCACGGCCTCCGCGGCGGGCTCGCCAATCTCGACGAGCTCCTGCCCGAGGGCCTCCGCCTGGCTCCGCTTCGACACGTTGCGGCGGACTTGAGCATTCATGGGGGACTCGTCCCCCATCCGCACGGCGTACATATCCGAGTCGTCCGAGATGGCGAGGAATACCTGGCTTGTGAGTAGCTCTCGGATGCTCTGTACCAGGTCCTCGTGGGGGTAGGGCTTACGCGCCATCTGCATCCTCCTCAGCCACTTCGTCCTCATTCTTTTCGGGCTGAGGCGTCGCCTGGAGGATTGGGTCCAGTGGCGCCAGTTGCTCCGCCATCTTGGGGTAGCCCAACTTGTCCACACCGATTTCGAGGCAGACCTCCAGAATCACCTGCGCCGCGACCAACAGGTGGGCGTTCATGGGCGCGTGGGTGAAAACGGGCATCCGATGCAGACGGTGGAGGGGCTCTGTGCAGTAGCAGAGGGTCGCATGCTTCAAGCTCCCCCATTCACCATGAACCTCGCTGCTCGCAGGCGAGTAGATGAGCCGGTAGAGCTTCTCCATCCCAGCCGCGAGTGCCATTTTTCGCGTGTCTTTTTTAGACCAGTTCCCCAGCTCGATGTTGAGCAACTCGGTGTGAAATCCGCCGAGTTCATCGGAGATCTCGTCCGCCGTGCGCCCATCCAACCCCAGGGCACCAGGATGCGTGTCCTGGAGGTGCAGCATCAACAGCTTCTCCTGCCCTTCGCCATAGCGGATGAACGTGGACACCTCCTCCTCTGTGGCTGCCTTCGCCAGATAGCCGAACGTGATGGCGGTGTCAGCCAGGCAGCGAACCATGATGCCCCCCGTGTCACGCTGCCACAGGTTGGTATCCGCCATGATGAGCGAGTAGAGGCGTATCACCCTGGAGAGTAGACCAAAAAAGACCTCGCCTTTCTCCGGGCTATACAGGTCGTAGGGAATGCTGAGGGCCAGTGCATCGACGTACTCAACTGCCAGGTTCGCGTTGGCTGCGCACGTGGCGACGAGCGCGTCTTCTGCATCCGCCTCAACGCGGGAACCCTGTATTGCGAACATGCGCTGAGGCCGGCAAGCCTCAAGGTCTAGGTTGTGCCGCCAGAAGTACGACGGCCATGCCCGCCCAGTGAGGCTTGGCTTCTCGCCGTACAGCATATTCGTCATCGCTCTGACTGAGGATTGGACGTGCGCCTTTTCTTCCTCAGTGCATCCCGTTGGGTACTTTGGGAGCAGTTTGGTGACCTCCACCCTCTCCGAGAACAGCAGATTCCCATGCTTGAGGATTCGATTCAAAGGAACGCATCGGAGGTGTCCGGCAGGTTGGTCTCGTCCGTCGTACAGGTCCGTCACAAGCCGACGAAGGCGCCCAAGCTCGAACTCCGGGCTCAGTGAGCCTCCCTCCTGAATCAGGTCCTCCCGAAGCAACCACGCTGCTGGATTGTCTGGATAGAACGAGAGGATTCGACCGATTGGATTGATGAACAACTTCTGGACGGCACCCGTGTGCTGAGTCAGGAACTCATCTCGACGTGACTCATCAACCAGCCCGAAGTCCGAAATGAGGCCATAAGCCCCCTGCTTGTCGTCGATGAACTCATCGATCAAGTCCATGAACTCGTTGAATGGATGGTGAGCGTCGTCAACTCCATACAGATCTGCCAATCCTGCAAGCCAGAGATGCTCTGGCAGCAGATCTCTGGTCCATCCAATGGGCTTGACCGTAAGATCTGAGAGCGGCCCCCGTAGCTCCGAGCCTTTCCTTGTGTGTTTCGTCAGTGGGGTGTGCCGAGCGGCGTGTGCACGTTTTCCCTTCGGTCCCTTTTTCTTGGACTTCCTACTCATCACACCGACTCCAGAGCCGCCTCAGGCAGGGTGCACACAGCCTCATTCGTCATCACCGAACAGCGATGGTTGGGTAGATGGCGTCTTCTTCTTTCTGCCCTTGCTCCTCTTGCTGCCCTTCGCTGCCAGGCCCTTGAGGCGCTCCTCTTCGGCGCGCTCGGCGTTGAGGACGAACAGGCGGTCGATGACCTCATCCTCGAAGGCTTCGATGGCCTTGTGGTCGGCTTCGGTGCGGGGACAGTAGGGCGGGACCGGAATGTCGTCCCATCCGTAGGCGTGGAGCACCGCTCGGTCCATCTCTTCGTGGAGGTGGCGGAGCTCCACGATGCGGGGCTCATCGTTGTCGGGATCCTTGAGGCGGTTGTAGGTGGTGGTCAAGCCGACCCAGACCTCGGGATCCTGCATGTAGGCGGCGCGTGCATCGTAGAGGCGTAGGCCGGCCTCCTCCAGTCCAAGGATCTCGGTGCGTGGATCAGCCTGGGGGAAGGGGAACGTCTCGAAACAGTCGGAGGCCGAGTAGTTCAGCCGTTCTTCAAGTGTGGAGGATAGTAGCCAAGCCCAGGGAACATGGACGCGGGATTGGAGGGTGGCGAAGGCGACGTAGGTGTCGAAAGGGAATACGTAGAGCTTGTGCGAGAACACCCGGTCAGCGGGCTGGAAGGAAAAGATGAGGTGTTTGCTAACGATGGCCGTGACCAGGCACCGCTCAAGGTCAAGAATTGCGTCGAACATGGCGGGTGACGGTCGGCCGAATTGCCACCAATACTTCTTATATTGGCGGTCCTTACTTTTGTCCCTCTCTGGTTTTACCTTTGCCCGTACAATCGCCAGAAGATCTGGCCACTCGCTCGCATCCTCGAGGCTCATTTGGCCAAAATTGATCACGTATCTCTCGAATCCTTGGTCTGGGTTTGAGTTGACCTCTTTACCTGTCGTGACGCCCAATATTTTGCCGCAAATCGGCCCGAAAAGTCAGCAAGAATCTGAGTAGGAAAGTGGGGATTCCGAGCGCCTTC
>JAFGIH010000276.1 GCA_016929985.1 Thermoleophilia bacterium
AGGCGAAGTCGATCTCGTTGGTCTCGCTGAAGCGCCGGATCTGCTTCTCGCTCATGAGCGCGGCGGCGATGTCTTTGGTGTCGTCGGGTGAGCAGGGCGGCTCGTCCAGACTCTCCAACTCGCCGTCCACGCGGATCATGGGCGGGCTGCCTACCTTCAGATGAAGATCGGAGGCCCCCGCCTTGACCACTTGCGCCAGCAGCTCTTCGATACTGACCATTGACCCTCCAGACCCTCGCGGGTCTGCCCCTCACTTATGCTTCCTCCATCATTGTCGGAGCAAACGGCCGCTGACTTGAGGGTTCTGCAGGTTTGGGAGGCTGCCGGCAGCCCGTTAGCGCTGGAACACGCTCTTCCAGTAGGGCTTGACCTCTTCGAGGGTCTCGCGCACGTCGGCCTGTTCGTCGGCCGTTGCGACCGGATCGAAGGGCGGAGCCTCGCCTTGCAGTCCCTTCAGAGTCGCGACGATCGAGGCCGCGACCATGTCAGGAACGTAGCCCCCTTCCAAAAAGACAAGGGGCCCAGCCGCCTCGATCTCCTCACCGAGATGCACCAGGTAGGCGGCCATCCACTGGAACGCCTGCTCCGAGAACCTCAGTCCTCCCAGGGGATCGCCCTCTTGAGGATCGTATCCCGCCGACACGAGGATGAGTTGCGGCCGGAACACACGAGCCAGCGGCTCGACGAGCGTCTCGAAGGTGAGTCGAACAGCCCCGTCGCCGCATCCGTACTGCAGAGGGACGTTGATCGTGTAGCCGGCGCCCTCACCGCTCCCCAGATCTCTGGCGAGCCCCGTCCCCGGGTAGTGTCCGGCCAGGTGCGTGCTCACGAAGAGCACCCGCGGGTCGTCATGGAACGCCGCCTGGGTGCCGTTGCCGTGGTGCACGTCCCAGTCGACGATGAGTATCCGCTCCAGGCCCAGCTCTTCGAGGGCGTACTTGGCGGCAATAGCGATGTTGTTGAACAAACAGAAACCCATCCCGCGGGAACGGCAGGCGTGATGCCCGGGCGGGCGTACCAGCATGAACGCCCTTTGACCGTCCGCAAGGCTGCGCTCCACCGCCATCATGCCGGCCCCCGCGGCCAGCAGCGCGGCGTCATACGACCGGGGAGAGATGAGGGTGTCCCAGTCGAGCTGGCCTCCACCTCCGTCCGCTATCTGCTTGACCGTATCGATGTAGGCCCGGTCATGCACCCGCGCGACCGCCTCGACCGGCGCAGGCTCAGGCGTCTTCCACTCCAGATCGAGGCCGCTCTTCTCCAACACCGGCTTGGCGACCAGGAGGCGCTCCTTGCACTCCGGGTGGTCGCCGGTCTCGTGTTCGATGAAGAGCGGGTGGTAGTAGACAGCGATCGGGTCCATTCGGGCAGCTCCTACTGGATGATTCGGCAGGCACCATAGTAGCTCTTGGTCCACACATCGCCGATTCGTACGTTCTTGCCCGTCCCCGCGGCGTGGATCATCTGCCCGTCACCGATGTAGATGCCCACATGGCTGATGGGGCTGTAGAAGAAGACAAGATCGCCCGGTCGTAGTTCGCTCCGCGACACAGGTTTCCCGCAGCCGTACTGCATCCGGCTGGAATGCGGGAGGCTCACGCCGACCTTCTTGTACACGTACATCACGAATCCGGAACAATCGAAGCCGCTGGGGCTCGCCCCCGCCCACACGTACGGGCAGCCCAAGTACTGCATGGCGATGGACACCACATCACTGCTGCTGGCCGACTCCGGAACGGGCACACTGCCCCCGCCGGAGGAACTCGGCTTGCTGGAACTGCCCGAGGAACCGCTGGACGAGCCGCTCGAGGAGCTGGAGCTGCTGGAGCTGCTTGACGAGCCGGAGCTGCCGGACGAAGCCGCCTTGGCGGCCGCATCGGCGGCAGCCTTGGCCGCGGCCTTCTCCGCCGCCTTCGCGGCCGCAGCCTTCGCGGCTGCTTCCGCCGCGGCCTTCTTCTTCGCTTCTTCCACCCTCTTCTTGGCCTCAGCCGCCAGCTTGGCCTGCCGGATCGCCTCTTGTCTTTCGAGCTCGGCTATCTCGGCTTCTTTGCCCTCGAGGGCCTTCTCATTCGCGGCCAGCCGCTCGGCGACCTGAGCCTTGGCGGCCTTCGCCTGAGTTGTAAGCGCCTTCTCGTCCTCGATCTGCTGGGCGAGTTCCGCCTTGTGCGCCGCCACCTCGGTCTGATACGACTCTACCTCTTCGATGGTCTTCGCGTCCTGCTCACCAAGGCGCTCCATGAGGTCCAAGCGGTTGATGAGCTCGCTGAAGGACGAGGACCCGATCAGGGTGTCGAGCACACCCAGCTGTCCTTCTTTGTACATCTCCACCAGGCGCGCGGTGAATTGCGCGGTGACCGCGCTGAGATCTTCCTCCGCCGTGGCCAGATCGGCCTGACTGGTCTCCATCGCCGCCCTGGTCTCGGCCAGCTTCGCCTTGGCGTAGTTGTAGTCCTCGACCGCCGCGTCGAGCAGGTGGCTCAGTTCGTCGATGCGTTCCTGGAGAGCCTCGGCCTCGCTCTGGGCCTCCTTGATCTCGGCAGGCCCGGCCACGGCCATCTGACCGACGACCGGCGCGATGGCGAAGAAGAAAAAGAGAAGTAAAATGAGACGCCGCCCGATGCCGCCTGACTTGCCGGTTATTATCGGTGCCTCCCTGGTCGCTCTGCGCTTGGAGCCACTTGACGTGACTCCTCCCGGATTTCGACGTACTCTACCATTTCCCTGGGTTCGAGACCAGTCGGAGGGGGCGCTCAGAGCCTGGCGAGGTAGGCCTCTATCCCGTGGAGGATAGCCGACGCCTCGCGCGAGATGACGGTCGGATCGGCCAGGGTGGGCCCCTCTTCAGGGTGGCTCAGATAACCCGGCTCGATCATCACCGCGAGTGGTTTGACCTCTCGAAGGCACGCGTAGTTGCGGCCGTGCTTGCGCAGATCGACCCTGCCCAGCTCCCGGTGGAGCGCGTCTACGATGTAGCCCGCCAGACGCTTGCCCGTCTTGCACTGGTACACCCGGTTGGCGAAGTAGTACGTGGCTGCGCCCTGGGCCTTCATGCTGGTGCTCGATCCATGGTGCAGACAGATGTGGATGTCTGGTCCCCAGGCATTGGCCACCTCGGTGCGTTCGTACTGCGACAGAGCAACATCGCTGTCGCGCAGAAGGTAGACCTCCACCCCTCGGCTCTCGAGAAGCCGCGTCAACTCCTTGGCTAGGGCAAGATTCACGCTCTTCTCCCGCAGGAGCGTGTTCTCCTTGCCGCCGGCCTCGCTCCCCCCGTGGGCAGGATCGATGCTCACCCGCAGTTCGTGCAGGGAGCTCTTGCCCACGTAGCCGTCCATACGGTCGGGGAGGTTCACGAAGAATTCGTGGGTGCTGTCTTTGTGGAGGCGCTTGAGCCGGTCGAGCGTGGTCTCCCCCACGATGCCGTCGACGTTGAGTCCCGTGTTCCGCTGGAACTCGGTCACCGCCACCTCGAGGGCGGGCGAGAAGATGCCGTCGACGGGGCCGCAATCGAAGCCGAACTCGTCGAGCCGGCGTTGCAGATAGAGCACGTCGTCGCCGCGCATGTACGGCACGCGTAGATAGAGTAGGCGGTCGCCCGGCTCGTATCCCGCCTCGACGAGCTCGGTCCAGGTATTGTCTTCTACCACTCCGTCGGAGAACAGCAAGCGACTCTGCTGGAAGGCCCGGATGGCGTTCTCAGTGTGAGGTCCGAAGAATCCGTCGGCGCCTTCCCGCCCAAGGAAATACTCGAGGGCGGCCAGGCGAGTCTGGATATCGACCACCTGTTTGCCTATGTCTCCTCTGCCGACTGGACGCATTTACCCATTATACTCAAAGGCATGGCTCAGACGGTCATCACACCGGGGAAGGAGCGTCCCAGCGAGCGCTGGTGGACGGTAGCGGCGGTCGTCCTGTGGGCGATGGCGATCGTCCTGGCCGCGGTCTACTTCTTCGGCAGCGAAGGAACGGACGCCACGGCCATGGAGACCACCTCCTCGGCCGCGAAGGCCGCCGAAGACGGTTTCCCCTCCGCCTCCTCCCTCGGCCCCACGACCGCCGCGCCCACGACCACCACGACCACTGAGGCGCCGGCAACCACGACGACCACCAGCGAGGCTCCCACGACCACCACGATCACGCTGCCGCCACCGCTGACGGTGGCAGCCAGCGGCGACGTGCTGGGAGAGCGGGGCCCCGGGTACTTCATGGACAAACACGGCGGCGCCGCGGTCTTCGAGAAGGTCAAGCCCCTCCTCGAACCCGCGGCACTCTCCTTCGTGAACGTGGAGGGCCCCATCTCGACCACGGGCACCCGAGCCTCATGGAAGGAGTACACCTTCCGCGGCCGTCCGGCCCTGGCCGACGGCCTGGCCTCGGCCGGCATCGACGTCATCAGCCTGGCCAACAACCACAGCATGGACTACGGGGCCAAGGCCCTGCTCGACACCTTCGTGAGACTGAACGACGTGGGCGTGCAGTGGGCCGGGGCGGGTGCAAACTCAGCCGAAGCGGCCGAGCCGGCCATGTTGATCACGCCGGCGGGCATCGTCGCGGTGCTCGCCTTCACCGACATCATCCCGGGAGGGTTCGCCGCGGGCTCGCAGAGCCCGGGCGTCAACGTGACCACCCCCGACCGCAAGAAGATCCTGAGCGCCGTGGAGGCCGCCAACAAGAAGGCCGACTTCGTCATCGTGAGCTTCCACTGGGGCGAGGAGTACACAGGCCAGGCCGCGCGCGCCGAACGGAAGCTGGCCCATCAGGTGGTGGACGTGGGCGCCGATCTCGTGCTGGGCCACCATCCCCACGTCCTCCAAGGCCTGGAGCTCTACCGGAACCGTCTTATCGCCTACAGCCTGGGCGATTTCGTGTGGGACCACTACCGGCCGGTAACGGGCGAGACCGTCATCCTCCAGATCACCATGCAGCGGGCCGGGCCGCCCTCGTTCGTAGCCATACCCATCTACTTGGATGAGGTGACGGGCGTGCCGTACCCCGTCACAGGCGACCACGCCGCCTCGATCCTTGGCCGCCTGGCCCAGTACAGCTCGGACCTGGGGCTGCAGCTCACCATCGAGGGCGACCGCGCTACCTTTGCTCCCTGACTCCGGCGCCGCGGCCGCTGAGCATCAGCGCCGCGTTCGCCGCCCGACTGGGCCTCACTTGCAGTGCGGGTCCACTCCCTTCTTCTGGAGATACGCGCTGTAGTCGGCCATCTTGCCGAGGATGCGTACCCCGCGCAGCGGCGACGGCAGGATGAAACTCGAGTACTTGCCTCCGACCGAGAAGATGGCCTGCGTCAGCGGCCTCTGGGAGA
>JAFGIH010000277.1 GCA_016929985.1 Thermoleophilia bacterium
ATGCGCTGCCCTTGGTACCAGATCTCACCCGAGGTGGGCTTCTTGAGGCCGGAAATGGTCCGCAGCGTGGTGGTCTTCCCGGCGCCGTTGGCCCCCAGAAGCGTCACGATCTCCCCGTCATCCAAGGTGAGAGAGACACCGCGCAGCGCTTCGGCGGAGCCGTAGTGAACCCACAGGTCTTTCACCTCAAGCAGCATCTGTGTCCTCACCCATATAGGCTTCGATCACCTGCCGGTTCTGCTTGATCTCGGCCGGCAACCCCTCGGCGATCTTCCTTCCGTAGCTGATCACGCTGATCATGTCGGAGATGTCCATGACCACGCGCATGGAGTGCTCGACCAGCAGGATGGTTATGCCACGATCGCGGATCTTGCGGATGCGTTCCACCATCTCGTTGGATTCCGTGGGATTCATGCCGGTGACGGGTTCGTCCATCAACAGCAGCACCGGATCGCAGGCGAGGGCGATACTCACGCCCAAGGCCCGTTGATAGCCATGGGGAAGGTTGCCGGCCAGCTCATCCTTCAGTGCGCCGAGACCCATGAAGTCGACTATCTCGAGCGCCTGCTCCGTCGCCTTCTTGTCGGCCTCGCGCGCCCCACGGGTGTGCAGGAACTCCCTGAGCACTCCCGTGCGGTGGCGCATGTGGAAACCCGTGAGCACGTTGTCGAGCACGGAGTATTCCATGAAGAGGAACGTCTGCTGGAACGACCTGGCGATGCCCTTCTGCGCGATCTTGTGCGGCTCCATGCGAGAGATGTCTTCATCCTTGAAGACGATCTTGCCGCTGGTCGGACTGAGCATGCCGGTGATGAGGTTGAACACGGTGGTCTTGCCGGCGCCGTTCGGCCCTATCAGACTGTGGATCGCTCCTTGCGCCACGCTGAAGTCGAGATCGCTGACGGCCTCGAGCTTCCCGTAGGTCTTCCCCACCTTCTCAAGTGTCAACAGGTTCATGTCTTGCCCCGCCCCAGCAGCTTCCTCAGCCCCGGCAGCCTGCTCCAATCCACCTTCACGAGCCGCGGCACGGCTTTGCGGTTCACGAGGCCCAACACGCCCCCGGGCAGGAAGATGACCACGAGGATGATCACGACAGCCGTGATGATCGACTCGTATTCCGAGGCGACCCGCAAGTACTCAGGCACGAAGGCCAGTATCAACGCCCCGATCAAGGGGCCGGCCAGGCTGTAGCCGATGCCCCCTATCACCACGTACATGATCACGTTGAGCGACTTGTGGAGTCCGAACGTGGCGGGGACGGCCACCAGGGAGAACGCCATGTAGAAACTCCCGGCCAGCGCCAGGAAGAAGTTGCTGATAAGGACGTTGGCCATCCGGTACCTGACCACGTTGATGCCTACGGAGCTGGCCAGCTTCACGCTCTGCCCTATGGCGTTCCACGAACGGCCTATGCGGGAGTGCATCAGGGCCCAGTAGCAGAGCAGGTTGAAGCCGAGAAAGCCGAGACCCAGGTAATACAGCTCGCGCTTGCCGTCGAACACCAGGCTGCCTATCGCGGGCGGCGCGATGACATCCGTGCCGCCCCAGCCTCCGAAGAACTCCACCGAGCCGAAGAGTTGTTGGATGGCCAGCGCGATGACCATGCCGAACATGAGGAACACCATCATGCCCCGCGGGATGGCGATTCGGTAGACGATGAAGCCCACCACCATCGCCACGATGCCGGCGATGGGGATGGTGAGCCAGAACGACATGTCCGCCTTGGTCATCAGGATGGCGGTGGTGTACGCCCCCACCCCCCACCAGGCGGCCGAGTCGAACCTGGGCAGCCCCACCCTGATGGTGAAGGCGAACGACAGGCCCAGCATGCCGTAGGTCATGGTGAGGATGAAGAGCTGCAGCGAATACTGACCGATGAGCCAGGGAAGGGCCAACACCACCGCGATGACCACGACCAGCAGAGTCTTCTTGGCAATGTCCGACTTGCCCTCCAAGAACTTACTCACCGGGCACCGGTAGGGGTTTGCCCAGCAGTCCGCCCGGCCTGAAGAAGATGAGCACGGCCACGAGCACGAATATCACGAGCAGCCCCAGGTGCCCGAAGAAGTGAAAGGCGTAGCTCTCCGCGATGCCCACGATGAAGGCCGCCAGAAGAGCGCCCGACATGCTCCCCGTGCCTCCCACCAGCACCACGAGCAGGGCCTTGATGAAGATGGTCGAGCCCATGGTGCCCGACGCGGCGAGCACCGGCACGACCAGGGCTCCGGCGATGCCGCAGAGCCCGCAGCCCACTGCCATGGTCACCCAGAAGACGCGCTTGGGATTGATGCCTTGAAGGCTGGCCACATCCCTGTTCTCGGCGGCGGCCAGCATCGAGACCCCGATGCGGGTCTTCATGAAGAGGTGCAGCGCGACCATGACCACCACGGCGCCGGCGATCACCACCAGCTTGCCGTTGGGTATCGTGACGCCTCCGAGACTGAGGGTGCCGGGCACCACCGGCGGCAGCACCGCCTCTCGCGAACCGAAGCTCACCATGGCCGACTGCGCGACGATCGTACCGAACGCCACGGTCACCAGCATAGTGTTGAAGAAGCCCGAACGGGTGGTGAACTGGATCACGCCGAAGTAGAGCGCAGCGCCGAGCAGAGCCGTCGCCACCAGAGCTATGAGAATGGCGACCGGGTAGGGCAGGCCGAGGTTCGTCACCACGGCGATGGCGATGAACGCGCCCAGCATGTAGAACTGGCCCTGGGCGAAGTTGAAGACCTGAATGACGCCCAGTATGAGCGTGAAGCCGGACGCGATGAGGGCGTAGATGCCCCCGATCATGAGTCCGTTCAGGAATATCTGCAGAAAAAGACCGAGATCCAAGGCCTACCCTCCTCTCCCGGCTACCAAGATGCCGGCCCTTCTGAGTGGGACGGGGCTGGTCCCACTCAGAAGGGCACGCGTCTGCTCCTACAGGTCTGTGAAATCGAAGATGCTCTCCTCGTCCGGGAAGGTGGGTTGACCATTCTCCTCCCAGTACTTCTGGAAGGGCTCCACCAGGCCCAGCGCCTTGATAGAGACCAGGTACTGGTCTTTCACAGCCACGGTTCTCTTGGCGACCATCTGGCCGTCCACCACTTCGAACATGTAGTGGCCCGGGGCGGAGTCGACGGTGCTCAGGATGCCTACGTCGGGCCGTGCGAACAACTGCGTGTAGCCGCAGATGGTGTTCACGCCGTGGTCCATGCTCTTGAGGTACTCGGTGATCACGTCGACATCGGTGCTCTGGGTAGCGTTGACGGCGTCCTCGAACAGGAACCAAGGACCGATCCAGAAGATGCCCTCCTGGCGGAACTCCCCGTACTCCTGCTGATAGCGGTCGATCAGAGCCAGCATCTCCGGGTCTTTCTGGATGCCCCGCGGATCGTAGTACATGCCCGTCCAGCCCTCGACGTACTCCTTACCCACCTGGGTGATGATGTTCTCGAGTAGCTGCGGGTCGATGTTGCCCGGATAGATGTACTTGTCGTAGCCGACGTCCTTCAGGGCCCTGATGATGTTGACCAGGTGGTCGGAGTTGCTGACGTAGGCCAACTCGACGAGGTCAGGATTGACGCTCTTGACTTTGGTCGCCACCGGAGCGAAGTCGGTGGTGTCGTTGGGGAAGGTGATGGGCTCCAGTTCCTTCAGGCCTGCCAGTTCGCCGGCTTTGGCCCAGTTCGCGTTGCCCACCTGGGCCTGCAGCGTGTCGGTGTCGACGATGACCCCGGTCTTGGCCCCTTTCTCCACATAGTACTTCTGCATGTTGTAGGCGGCGCCCAACGCGAACGACAGGCACTGAGCCCGGATGGTGTACTTGAACTCCGGCTTGAGGGTGTCGGGGCTGAAGTCCACGCCCATCCAAAGGACCTGGTTGGGTTCGGTGATGGTCACGGCGACCGCGGGCACGTCGGTCCATGTACCGACGATGTACTTCACACCATCCTGCAGCACGGCCTTCTCGTATGCCGAGCGGGCCTGTGTGGTGTCGGCGATGCCGCAGTCATAGACGAGGTATTCGACCTTGTACTTCGTGCCGCCGATGTCCCAGCCGCCGGCCTCGTTCTTGATCTTGGCGAACATGGTCAGCCACTTCTGCATCTCGAGCCCTTGCGGGGTGCTGAGGGAGACCATCGCCCCGATCTTCAGCGTCTCGGTGGGACCAGCCGTCGCTGTGGTGTCTGTGCCGCCAGCCGCGGTGGTGGTGGTTGTTTCGTCGTCGCCACACGCCGCGGCAAACACGCTGAGGACGAGCACCAGCGCCAGCATAGCGGCTATCCAGCACTTCCTTCTCATCGCCACTCCCCTCTTTTTCTCGTTGTCCCTGGCTGCACCAGGTGTTCCCGAGGCTCACCGGCAGGACGTTCGCGTCCCCCCAACGATGAACGAGGGCCGGGGCTCCGAGATACCTCTAGCATAAGGCAGAACATCTCGAAGCTGAAGGTGTTCTCAGCCGACACTACCACCGCGAAGCGCGCGTGGTCAAACCCCCAGCAGACCCAGCTTGATGCGTATCCCAGCCGCACTGGTCACCCGTGTCGGCGCTGACTGACCAGGCGTTTCGGCAGCGACTGACCAGCGTTTTCGAGGTGTCTGTTCGCACCGAAGCCGGCAGCCCCTGGCAGAAACCGACCGGGGAGAGGGCCACTGCCCTCGCGCAGTCGACGAGCCCCGTTGCTTCGGTGTGACGTTTACACGTTGACATTCGCGGTCCCTGTGTACCTCAGGTACCGGATTCCAGTTGAGCCTCCCGATGAGGGATCACGAGTCCGTCCTCCGAAAGCGCCTGTACAATGAGGTCTGTCACCCAAGCGACCACCTCACCTGCGCGTACGATGTCTATGCGAGGATTCTCGCGGAAGACGCTCCAGACGCGGATGCCGGAAAGATACGGGATGAGCTCAGCCAGCGTGCTGATGGCCTCGGCGTCGAGATCACCGGCTAACTTGGACAGAATCATCTCGTATTCTGCCGACACTTCCCGGCGGAAAGCAGCGAACTCCTGATCGATCAATGGATCGCCCGCGGCATACAGCTTCAGAATCCCTGCGCTGAACTGGGCGCACTCCTCGTAGACTGCGTAGTTGTCGACTGCATTGTGCCCGAGTTCTGCCACGTCGCGCGGGTGGAACCTGCGTCCCTTCTGCTCCACCTGACTTTCGGCCCATTTCAGGAACTCACGCAGAAGCGTATCGCGGTCCAGGAAGTATCGGTAGATCGTCGCGGCGGAGACACCTGAGCGTTTCGCCAGCTCCTGCGTGGTGAAATCCTTCAATCCGCTAGACGCAATGATTTCGGCGAGTGCCTGCAGGATCAGATCGCGCGTGAGCTCGCGCTGCAGTTCTCTCAGGTTCTTCTGCGTCACCATGCCTCCCACCACCCAGCATCAGGTTGCCTGTCAATTTCTTACTTGAACGTGCCTGTTGCTCTTAGCATATCATTCTGTTACCGTGCAACTGGTCCTCTCGCAATAAGAGACTCTGTATCAGAATACTGGCTTGGATGGGCTCGACACCCTACGCAAGAGAGGGGGGAAGAGCAGTGACTGATATCCATAAGACCTGCAAAGTGGCGCGCGACCACCGGTGTGTACGTTGGCGTAGAGGGTGGGGCTACGCGCAGGACTGGGTGACCGTGGAAGTGCGTAAGGGGGTGAGCGGTATGGAGTGACCATGGCCCGGCGATGATGAAGTCGGGACCCACTCGGGGCTCCTGGTTTTCCATCACGTTCTGGGGCGAGATTCTTTCGTTGATTACTTGAGGGCAACATGCTCTCGGTTATATGAGAAAGGGAGATACCCCATGAGCATAAGTAGACGAGCGGTTCAATTCGCTGCGCTGCTGGTCGTCCTCTTGGTCTTCGGCTTCGCGGTCGGTTGTGGTGACGATGGTGAGACTACCGAGACCACCGGTGCGACGCCAGCTTCGGAAGGTGCGGCGACTACGTCGGCGGCCGTGTCTGAACCCATCAAGCTTGACAAGGTAACTGGCGCTTCCTCAGCAAACGACCCCGGCTTCCAAATTGATGAGGAAGTGGCGCGGAGGATTGAACAAGAGAGCGGCGGGAAGGTCCAGATAACGGTACATCTCGCCGGGACTCTCTGCGGCCCGCTAGAGGTCTTCGACGCCACAGAGGGCGGTATCGCAGACATCGCGGGAGGTGCTTGCGGCTGGGCTCCGCAGAGGTTCGGGCTGACATCGTTCGCCGGGAATTGCCTCCACAGACTGCCGAGCTCGGAAGTTGCTACCACTGTAATACGGTATATCTTCGACAACACACCCGAGATCCAGAGCGAATGGGCCGATTGGAAAGTGTTATGGTTCAATGGTCAAACACCCGGTGCGTTCCATTTGAACAAACGCGCCGAGACCATGGCGGACCTTGAAGGCCGGCAGATCCGGATGCCCGCGGACCAGGGGGTCTATGGCAGCGCTCTGGGTGCAACGCCGGTGAGCCTCCCGATATCGGACATGTATTCGAGTCTCGAGAAGGGCATCATCGACGGAGCATGGTGTGGGATATCCGAGCTGAAGGTACTGCGACTGGCAGAGGTCGCACCATTCTCCCTGCACATTCCCATAAGCACCGGAGTGACAGTCAACGCAATGCCCATAGAGACATGGAATTCGTTGCCAGATGACGTCAAAGCGGCATTCGAAAGCGCTTCCGCCTGGGCAGCGGCTGAGACGGCCAAGATCTGGGATCAAGCGGCTGCGGAGACCTACGAGTGGGCCGAGACCCAGGGACACGAACTGGTCGAGCCCGCGCCGGACGAAATGATCAAGATACTCGAGGCTCTCTATGCGACCGATGAGGCCTCCGCGAAAACGTTCGAGGAGAAAGGACGGGCGGGGACGGCCGTTCTCAATGCCGCAAGGCAAGCCGAAGAGAAGTTCGGCGATCAGTTTCTCTGGTCAGACATCTGGCCGCAATGACTGCCCCTCACTAGAGGAATACGTCCGGGCGCACGCACAGGCACGGTAAGTCAGGGGGTGCGGCACATTGCGAAGCATGTCGTCTGTCAAGATATTTGCGGCAAGACTGAGGAAATATCTGAGCGTCTTTTTCGATGCCATCAGTTGGATCGGGGGACTTGCGCTACTCGCGATCATGGTGGTGACCGTAGCGAACGTAATCACTCGTATCTGGGGCGCCCCTATAAGTGGTGTTGTTGAGATCTCGTCGCTGTTGTTCGTGCTGGTGGTTGCTTTTGGGCTAGGCTGTGCAACCTTGGCAGGGGAGCATGTTGAGATCAACATCTTAACAAAAAAGCTGCCAGAACGAGTGCAGAAGCCTCTGGCTGTCATCATCACTGCGGTTGGTTTGGCTACGTGGATATTGATAGCGTGGCGTACCATCGTCTACGCTCTCTTACAGCACGGTCTGGGTGAATTCGTACCGATCCTACACGATATGCCCGTGTCGCCCTGGCGCTTTGTGTTCTCCTTTGGCCTGATAATCCTCTGTGTGGCACTGCTGATACAGTTGGTCGAGCGCATGGCAATGGCGGTCAAGAAATGAGCACTACAACCATCGGGCTCATCTTCTTGGTCGCTCTGCTCGTGCTCGTCTTCTTGAAAATGCCGATTGGCTTCACTATGGCGTTCGTCGGGTTCGTGGGGTTTGCTATCTTGAGCTCGCTCAAGGGTGCACTGAACGTAGTGGGTATTGAGCCGTTTGCAGCGGTCTCGAACTACTCATGGGGCGCTATATCGCTGTTCATATTGATGGGTCAATTCGCTTTTCGCTCCGGAATCGTGGAACGACTATACGTGGCCGTCGATCGGTGGTTGGGCGCCCTGCCCGGAGGAGTCGCGATGGCGACGATCGCGGCATGTGGAGGGTTCTCTGCAGTGTCGTCGTCCAGCGTAGCGACGGCGGCTACCATGGCTTCGGTAGCTCTACCCGAGATGAAGAAATACAACTATAGTGATGCTTTGGCCGCAGGTACTGTTGCCGCAGGTGGCACCCTGGGAATCCTGATTCCTCCGAGCGCGATGCTGATGACGTACGGCATCCTCACCGAGTCATCGATCGCGCAGCTCTTTCTGGCGGGACTCATTCCCGGCATCCTTCTCGCGCTTCTATTCATTGCTAGTATCGCCCTCCGAGCGTGGCGCAATCCGAGCCTTGCTCCCCGTGGAGCGAAGGCCACCATGAGGGAGAGGATTAGGGCGCTTCCAGGCGTCATCGACATGGTGCTGCTCATTGTTCTTGTGCTGGGAGGGTTATGGGGCGGACTGTTCACGGCCAACGAAGCCGGTGCCGTCGGAGCGTTCGGAGCCTTGGCGATCGGCCTGGCGAGGCGAAAGCTGTCACTGCGCGGGTTTCTGAACTCGCTCAGCAGCACCGTCCGAATGACGGCCATGCTCATCGCCATCGTTGTCGGGACCATGATATTCAACCGGTTCTTGACTGTTTCCCTACTTCCAAGCTGGCTTGCCAGCGCCGTCGATAGTCTCACTGTGTCTCCCACTCTGATCATAGTAGCCATCCTGGTGATGTATGCGCTGCTCGGTTGCGTATTTGACACAGTCGCTGTCGTCATGCTGACTATACCCATACTATTTCCCGTTATTCAAACACTCGGTATAGACCCCATCTGGTACGGAGTAGCGGTGACGATCACTACAGAAATGGGTCTCATCACACCACCCATAGGCATAAATGTCTTTGTTGTTGCTGCCGTTGCTCCTCAAATCCCTATAGGCACCATCTTTAGAGGGATAGTGCCGTTCTTGATTCCGATGGTCCTTCTAATTGCCCTCCTCGTGGCCTTTCCGCAGATTGCCACCGCGTTGGTTCATTTGGTCTATTGATAACCAGGGCGATGCATTTTTTACTGGGACAGCAGTATTGAAGGGCCACTCTCAAGATAGGGCACTCGGTCTGCGCAAAGACGTAAAGGCATAGAAAGGACGCAATGGTCAACAAAATGAATGGTCAAAATGAACAAGAAGGCAAGGTGCCTGACAGTAGCCCCAAGAAGGAAGAGACGACCATCAA
>JAFGIH010000278.1 GCA_016929985.1 Thermoleophilia bacterium
CATGAAGCACGTGGGGCTGAACGTGGCCGCCGACCCGTTCTTCTCGTCGTCATACGTAGGACTGGAGGCCGGCCTGGTGGTCGTCTCCGCCGACGACCCGGGCATGCACAGCTCCCAGGACGAGCAAGACAACCGCAACTACGCGAAGTTCGCCCGCGTACCGCTTCTGGAGCCCTCCGACAGCGGCGAGGCCAAGGAGTTCATGCTGGCGGCCTACGAGCTGTCCGAGCGCTTCGACACTCCGGTGCTGTTCCGCACCACCACCCGCACCTCGCACTCCAAGAGCATGGTGAAGATGGGTGATCGCACCGAGACGAAGCCTGTCACCGAGATCCGGCGCGACTGGAACAAGTACCTCATGATGCCGCAGAACGCCATCGTCCGGCACCACGTGGTCGAACAGAGGGCGCTCGACATGGCCGAATACGCCGAGACCTGCCCGTTCAACCGGGTGGAGATGGGCGATACCCGGGTGGGCATCATCACCTCGGGAGCCATATACGGCTACACCCGCGAAGCCCTACCCGACGCGAGTTACCTGAAGCTGGGCATGACCTATCCCCTGCCGAAGAAGCTCATCGCCGACTTCCGTTCCAAGGTCGACAAGCTCTACGTCGTCGAGGAGTCGGACCCGTTCTTGGAAGAAGCCATCCGGCTCATGGGCGTGAAGATCGACGGAGGCAAGGAACTCAACACTCTGGAGGGCGAGCTCAACTCCCGCCTGATAGCCGCCTCGCTCGCGAAGGCCGGCGTCCCCGGGTTGAACCCCGACCTGCTCACAGAACTTGCCCCCGCGACTTCTGACCTGCCCAGCCGGCCTCCGACGTTCTGCCCCGGGTGTTCGCACCGAGGGCTGTTCGTGGTGCTCAAGAAGCTACGGGTGTTCGTGAGCGGCGACATCGGTTGCTACACCATGGGCGCCCTGGCCCCCTACAACGCGGTGCACTGCAGCACTTGCATGGGCGCCAGCCTCAGCATGGCGCACGGCATGGCCAAGGTCCTCGAGCCGCAGGCTGAGGGCGCCAAGCCCGATCTGCGGCAGAAGCCCATCGGCATCATCGGCGACAGCACCTTCTTCCACTCGGGCATGACCTCTCTCCTGGACGTGGTTTACAACGGGGGTAAGACGCTCAATATCATCGTCGACAACAGCACCACCGCCATGACCGGCGGCCAGGAGAACCCGGGGTCGGGCAAGACCCTGCTGGGCGAGCCTTCGGCCACCGTGGACATCCCCGCCCTGTGCCACGCCCTGGGCATCAAGCGGGTCACTACCATCGACCCGTACGACATGGCAGAGACCGAGCGCGTGTTGCGTGAGGAGCTGGCCTCCGGTGAGCTCTCCGTGGTCATCGCGAAGGCTCCGTGTGTGCTGCAGTTCAAGATCAAGAAGCCGGTCTTCCAGATCGACACCGAGAAGTGCATCGGCTGCAAGCGCTGCCTCCAGGCGGGATGTGGGGCGCTCAGTCTCTACGTCGACAAGAGCGGCGACAACAAGGTGGAGATCAACCCGAGCGATTGCGCAGGCTGCGGAGTCTGCTCCCAACTGTGCAAAGAGGACGCCATCACCCGGTTCGCGCCGGCCGAAGGGAAGGGATCCTGATGACAGCCCGTCCGACCACCAACATCCTTCTCACCGGCGTCGGTGGCCAGGGCGTCGTGCTGGCCAGCTACGTGCTGAGCCAGGTGGCCCTGAGTGAGGGTTACGACGTCAGGCAGAGCGAGGTGCACGGCATGGCCCAGCGGGGCGGCAGCGTCACCAGCCACTTCCGCTTCGGCGACAAGGTGTGGTCTCCGCTGGTGCCGGCAGGGACGGCCGACCTCCTCATGGCCTTTGAGGCTCTCGAGGGACTGCGCTACACCAATCAGCTGAAGCCGGGCGGCGTGCTCGTCTACAACGCGCTGCGCATCAATCCCAGCCCGGTGTCGGCGGGACTGGCCACCTATCCGGCCGACGTGGACGGCCTCATCAAGGCGGCCTGGCCGAACGTCAAGTGCGTCAACGCCAACGAGCTGGCTGCTAAGGCCGGGACAGTCAAGGCCGCCAACGTAGCCATGTTGGGCGCCATCTCACCGACTCTGCCGTTCGCCCCCGAGACGTGGGAGGCGGTCATCCGCAGGTCGGTGCCGCCCAAGACCGTGGACGTGAACCTGGAGGCCTTTCGGCTCGGAGCGGAGAGCGCGAAGGCGCCCGCCGCCGACTGCAAGACTCGGTAGCATGTGAGACTGCGTCGTCACCTGGATGCTGAGGCCGCCCCCTCCGGGGGCGGCCCCCTTTCCTTCTCGGCGCGGATGACGCAGAAGCCCTCGTATCGCCTGATCGTCCTGGGCATGGCCTTTCTGAGCGTGTTCGGGGCCATCGGTCTGGGCCGTTTCGGCTACAGCGCCATCCTCCCCTCCATGCAGAAAGCGCTGGATATCACCAGCGCGGCCGCGGGCTCGCTGGCTTCGTGGAACCTCGCAGGATACGTGATCAGCGCCGCCGTGGGAGGGATCCTGGCCTCGCGCTTCGGGCCCCGTTTGGTGGTGACTCTCGGGTCCATCATCGCTGCTGCCGGCATGCTTATCACCGGCATTTCCGAAGGCATGGTGGCGGCGTCGGCAGGACGATTCCTCACCGGCGTGGGCGCAGGCACGGTGTTGGTGCCCTCAGTGGCCCTCATGTCGGCTTGGTTCGACGTGCGCCGCCGAGGCATGGCCTCGGGGATAGTCAGCTCCGGCGCCTCGCTCGCTCTTGTCATCGCGGGCCCGGTGGTGCCGCGGATCATCGAGAGCGGTGGGGGAGACGGGTGGAGAATGGCCTGGTACTTCTTTGCCGCGCTGACCCTTGCCATGGGAGTCCTGACCTTCATCGTCCAGCGTAACCGTCCCTATCGGGCGCCGCACGCTCTTGCGGGACAGGGCTCGATCTGGACCGCTCAGCCGGGCAAGACGCTGTCGGCCGATCGGACCGACGACGTGGTGACGGCTGCTTTGGCCGCGTGGAAGCCGGCGCCTGCCGTCATCCGCGTCCAGTCGACCGCGGGCATGAAGAACGTGATCCGCTCGCGCTATGCCTGGCACATGGGCTTCGTCTACATGGCGTTCGGGTTGGCATACATGATCTACTTCACGTTCTTCCAGAAGCGGCTGACCGCCGATCTGGGGCTGACCAGCGCGGCGGCCGGCAATCTCTTTCTGGTCGTCGGTGTCGCCAGCATATTCTGCGGTTTCCTGTGGGGCGCCATCTCCGAC
>JAFGIH010000279.1 GCA_016929985.1 Thermoleophilia bacterium
CGAACGGCAGGACGTGGCCGGCGATGGACGCATTACGCCTGGCCCACTCGCGTCGGGTAGGCCCACACAGACCGAAGCGCCGGCGCGGCACATCCTCGAGCTCTCCCAGAAACACCGCCTGGTAGTGGCCACGGGGATCGCGCGCCCAAGCTCGGTTGATGGCGTCCACGCCGATCCATTCCACGGGATGCATCCCCATGCGGTCGAGCCCCAGGAAGTCATACAGCACGAAGCACGGGCAGGTGGGGTGGGGCTCCCCGTTCGTCAAGGACATGGCCACGTCGTAGGCTTCGTCGCCGATCATCGCGTCGTAGTCGCCGGTCGCAGCAACGGAGAGCGCGAAGCGGCCGTCGGCGGCCCAGCTGTGGCGCACCGCCACGGCCCAGCGGGTGATGTTGAAGCTTCCCCGCTGCATGAACGTTTCAGCAGCGCTGGTGGCGTCGCTGAGCCGGTTCGCGTCCGGATGCAGGCACTCTCCCGCTTCGAGCAGGTGCTCGCGGGCCGGCGAGGAGGCCAACCACTCGATATGGGCATCCGGGGAGAGGCCCCTGATCACCCGCACGAGGGCCAAGTCGCGCGTGACGTGGCCGAGGCCTATGGATCCGCTGTAGAAGAGGATGCGAAGCGCTGGCATCCGGGTCTCCGATCCGAGAGGTGCAGCTGAAAGGATAGCCCGAAGGCCGCCGGAGGGAGGGGCGGCCTTCGGGCTGCGGACGAGGGGGCTATTGCAGGACGCTGAAGATCAGGTCGGCGACGTTGGTGTTGTCGATGTAGGCGCCGCGGATGGGGTCGCTGGTCTTCACGTAGTCCTTGAAGGACTGGGCGGCGTCACCCTTGGCGTAGAGCGGGATGAGGGCGTTGGAGTGCTCGTGGCTGTTCCAGGAGACTCCGGGGACCTTTCCCTGGCCGTTGTTCACGATCGGCGCGTATGTGGCGACGCCGTCCACCATTCCGGACTCGGGTCCGTAGAGCATCCCGGTCTCGTGGTCGCCGGTGACGATGAGGACGGTCTCGCTCCAGTTGCTGTTTCTTCTCACCCAGTCGATCACTGCGTCGACGGCCTTGTTGAAGTCGATCTCTTCCTCGATGGTGCGGCCGGTCTGGTTCGCGTGCGAAGCCCAGTCGATAGCGCCACCTTCCACCATCAGGAAGAACCCGTCTTGGTCGTTGTCCAGGACGTTGAGCGCACCCTCGGTCATGGTGGCCAAGCCGGGGACCGTAGCGGTCAGAGGTACCAAATAGGGCGCAGCATTGCCGTTGCCGCCACGAGACTGCTGCAGGGTGGTGTAGGCCTGAGCGGTGCCACACACCCGGGCGGGAGTGGTCTTGGCGATAGCGAGATCCTCGAATTCTCTCTTGGTCTGGATGAGCGTCCAGTTGTCGACGTCGCCGTCACCATCGGCGTCACTGCCGGCCGTCCCCGCCACGAGGTTGCTCCAGGTGTCTTCGCCGCCGACGTACTTGAAGGTGTTGGCGGTCGTGACGCGTTTGCCGTCGTTGTCGAACCAAGGGTTGCCGGCGCCCATGATGACGTCGGTCGCGCTTGAGTAGATCATCTCGTTGGCGATGGCCGCGTATTCGTTCCGGCTGGCGTTGTGGGCGACGAATCCGGCCGGGGTGGCGTGACTCCACTGGACGCTTGTCACCACACCGGTCGCCTTGCCCAACGCCTCGGCGCGCTGGCTGACCAACTCGACCGCGCTCCCGTCGATGTCTACTCCGATGGCCCCGTTGTAGGTCTTGAGACCGCTCGCCATGGCCGTCGCCGCTGAGGCGGAATCAGTCGAGAGCGGGTAGGCCGAGTAGGAGAAGTCTTCCCACATCTGGACGGGGTCATATCCGAGCAGGTTCTTGGTGGACCACAGCCCAAAATCCAGATCCTCGTCGTTCAGATCATTCGGGTCCCCGATGGGGTCGTACGATACGAGCTTGTCTTCAGTGTTCTCGTACTCGTAGGTGCTCATGCCCAGGCGCACCGGGAACTGCTCGTAGGTCTGCTTCCTGCCCACGTAGTAGTCGGTGGCCGTGATGTGGTTGTAGCCACACCCGTCGCTGATCATCAGGATGACGTTCTTGACTGCCTTTGGTTGATTGGAGGACGCAGCTTCGACCTCCGTGCCGGCAAAGGACCCGGCAAGGGTGACGCCGGCTGTGAGCCCACCTACCACCATGGTGGCCAGGGCGAGCTTCAGGGTCCGGCTCCTCTTGAGCGTGTTGACATACATCCCTTGAGCACCTCCTCATCGTTCCCTCGCGTCGTGTGGCGAGGCCGAGATCGAGGCTAGCATCGGCTGCCGGCGGCCTGCGTTAGGGTTCGGCTCCTATTCGGCAACGGTTCCGCGACCAGCCCACCAAGGGATTTGCGGCGAAGTTTCGCCCTCCAAAACGTACATTTAACGCATTTGTTACCGTTCCGCCGTCCAGCGTTTACATACGCCATCTCGCGCCCCGCTAGGCTGATTGACGGCAGGACTATGGGTCCAAACAGATTGCAAAGCGAGGTAACTGGAAGATGATGCTGAAAACAGAACGTAGGGGGATTGTGACCCTCGCCGCCATCGCGATGATGGTGATGCTGATGGTCGGCGCACTCGTCGCGGGCTGTGGCGACGACGAGGATCTGCCCAGCGCGGGCGACCCCACCACGACGACCGCCGCTGTGACGACCACAGCCGCCCCGGCTCCAACGACCACCGCCGGGGCTCCCACGACAGAAGCTCCGACTACCACTACCGCCGCCCCCCTCTCCGCCAGCCTCAACGGCGCCGGCGCCACCTTCCCCGAGCCCCTCTACGTAGAGTGGATCGGTGAGTTCCAGCTGGCCAACCCCGAAGTGACCATCAACTACCAGGGTATCGGCTCCGGGGGCGGCATCGAGCAGTTCACCAAGCTGACCGTGGACTTCGGAGCCTCGGATGCCCCCATGAAAGACGAAGAGCTGACCGCCGCTGAAGCGGCCGGCGCCGCCAAGGTGCTTCACATCCCCACCGTGTTCGGGGCCGTGGTGCTGGCCTATAACCTGGAGGGGGTAGAGGAACTCAAGCTCGACCCCGACACCCTGGCCGCCATCTTCCTGGGCACCGTCACCACCTGGAACGATGCTAAGATCGCCGCTCTCAACCCCGGAGTCACCCTACCTGACGAGCCCATCCAGGTAGTGCACCGCTCCGATTCTTCCGGCACCACCAGCATCTTCACCGGATACCTCGCCCAGATCTCCACCTCCTGGGCCGACACCGTGGGCAAAGGCAAAGAAGTACAGTGGCCGGTGGGTCTGGGCGGCCAGGGTAACGACGGGGTGGCCGCCGTGGTGCAGCAGCAGGCCGGCAGCATCGGATACGTGGAGCTCTCTTATGCCACCGAGTCGGGTCTTCCCATGGCCACGCTCCAAAACCAGGCCGGTAACTTCATCACCCCCAGCCTGGAATCCACCTCGGCCGCCGCGGTGGGAGTGGAGTTCCCCGAGGACCTGCGCTTCAGTGTGTCTAACAGCTCCGGGGAGCAGGCCTACCCCATCGTGGGAGCCACCTGGATCCTGGTATACGAGAAGATGAAAGACGCGGCCAAGGTAGAGGCCTTGAAAGCCTGGCTCACCTGGTCGCTTGACGAGGGCACGGCCATCGCCGAGGAGCTTGGCTACGCGCCCCTTTCTGACGAGCTAAAGGCGCAGGC
>JAFGIH010000280.1 GCA_016929985.1 Thermoleophilia bacterium
GCCTGCACGCGGGGCGGCACCGGCGGGACCGTTGCCTCGGCGGAGCCCCCATTGGGGGGAGCTGAGGCATCTGCCATGTCGAATGCGTAGGACCAGGCAAGCTGATTCCCCGCGGGTCCCAGAGCCGCCAACGCGAACCTCGGCCGCCGGCTACTCGCTCCGGCACTCAGGCGGACCTGGCTGGAGCCGGCCGGGGCGAGGGCCAGTGCGGGAACCCAACCGCCCTTCACGGGACCACCCGCCTGCAGCGCGGCGCGAAGGCTCAGCACAGGCTTCCCAGCGCGGGCTGCGAGGGCGGCGGCCCTGACGGCTCGCTCGTACGCGTCTTTGGGATTGGTGTACTCGGCGATCAGGATGCCGGCTTCTTCCACCGACAGAGACCTGGTCGCAGCTCGTGTGGCCTCTTGCAGTGTTGCCATCGTCGGTGCCTCCGATGGGGGAGAACCTTGCTAACTCGTGTACGCCTGTCCGATCGAAGCTGTCACCGAGGGCGCCGGTCGGCGGCGGTCAACGAGGGCGGTTGCCGGCTTCCGCTACGAGGCCACGCTGGGGCACATGGCGACGAGGCAGGTCGAGCCGAAGAGGCCCAGTACCCAGTGGCACCAGGTGACGATGAGTCGACCCAGCGCAGTGTGAAAGGCCAGCCGTTCGGGAGTGAGTCCCATGCCGATTCCTTCCGTGGCCATTTCCCAATACGGCGGAGGAAGCGGCGCGTTACCGAGAGAGGCGGCCCCGAAGACGGCAGCGACCGCTGCCGTCGCTGCGGGCGGGCAGCGTCGGAGGGCCCCGCAGGCACGACTCGACTCGGGGCCTGACCCGGCGTTGGCGGGGTGGGGGTATGCGGCGGGCGAAGACCCTCGGCTCCGCATGCCCGTGACAGATCAGCGGCCCGGGCGTATTCCTTGTGTTGGGCGCGAGAAGGAGGTGCCCATGCCACCCATTGCGGACCTGCTTAGGGTAGGAGCCGTCACCGCGACGCGGGAAGAGGTCGAGCGCGGCAGGGCGGAGTACGCCAAGGCGGATACCCCGGCTCACCAGGCCGTCTCTGCCGCCTACCAGGCGCTGGCAGAGGGGCGCATGGTCGTATCCATCTCCCGAATCCTCAGGGAAGCGGGCTGCCGGCCCGACAGCTGGCTGCCCAGGATTGCCATCGCCCCGTCCGGGGCGCGCGAGATACAAGTCGTGTACGAGCTACGTGGGGGCAACGGCGTCCGCACGCTGTTTGTGCCGACAGGACCGGCACATGGTACGGGTTGGGAGCCCGGATTTGGGAGCTGGCGGTACGAACATCCAGTGAACGACTTGTTCAGACGAGGCCCGGATTTGGGCCCGTATCGGGCCAGCGCTCAAGCCCGAGCGCTCGTTCCTGAACCCCCTCCCCGGGTCAGGGCTCGACTCAACCCCACCTTCAACCTTACCCTGGAGAACTATCTCACTCTCTGGGAAGCGGAGTGGATGGATGTCCAGGAACGATGGATGGTGGTCGCGGGTGATCCCGCCATTCTGATGCCTCTGGCTGCGGGCAGCGACGTGGCCGTCGTGCTGGCGACCTGGGACCTCACCCCGCTGGAACAAGCCGTCCTTGCGGGAGGCTCCTAAGGCTGGCCGGGCACGCCGGACACGTCCGGCCACACTGACTACAGTGAGCAAAGGTCCGGCAGGGCGGGGCTGTTGCCGTGACCCGCCGGAGGCTTGAACAAGGGAAGCACGTCATGAGAGCAGGCACCAGGCATGCCTGGGTCGAGTACGACCCGCTGATCGATGAGTTCTCCGTCCAGTTCGGCACCGCCGACGAGATCGATGTCACCGAACTTCTAGAAGATCTCTTTCTTGGCTTTGACCATGCCGAGGAGGGGCGGCTCCTTTCCATCACCGCCCTGAGTCCTGGCCTCGGCAAGTCGCAGGACTGGCTGGAGGAGCTGGAGGTTGTTTTAGGCCCGACTCTCTGGAGGGCCTATGTCGAAGCAGAGTCCACGGCTACTCCAATCTGGGACAAGCAGTTCACGGTACCCAGAGAAGAGGAGGAGGCACTCAGAGAATCCGTGTGGGCGATGCTGCACCGGCAACTGCGCGTTCGCCTCCACGATCCCTTCCCGACGCCGGAGATCCCGAAGCGAGTCGACTGGCGCGAGCGAGTACGGGCCTGGGTCGGGGCCATGGTCGGTATGCTCACGCGCATTGAGGCTGAGGCCATTGCCCTGGGCTCGGATCCTGACGCCCTCGGCCAACTAGGGCGGGAGTCTCTTGACAGGTGGGTCGAATTCCCTGAGGAGATTGCAGCCTATGGATACGATCGGACAGGATTCGTTAGGTTCAGCGCTCCGGATTCCACCGGAGGTGTGGCGGGTTCTCTGGAGTTGACCCTCTTCTGTGAAGCCGATGAGCCAGTCCCTGTTCGCGTTGGCATCGCGCAGCCGTTGGGTCACGAAGGCGCGGCGGATATTGTGGTGCCGACGGATCGGGGCGAGGCGACCGTCCTAATCGAGATCCGACCTGCGCTTCCGATCGAGGAGATCGACAGAATCCGTCTGGTGGTCGGCCCCGCTGAGGCAGCCGACTAGTGGAGTCGGCACGCGATGCCCGCTTCCACTGGAGGCGATTCCTCGAGTATTGGGGAGGCAAGGCGCGCCGCACAGAACTGGAGCGGAGAGCGGCCGGCCACCTGGGTAGAGAGCTGGCAAAGCGGGGCTTCTCGTTGGGCGCTGCTGCCCTCAAACAGGAAGCAGAGGATCTGGTCGGTTGTCTACTTGCCAACGGGTCGGATGAGAACCGATCCCTCGGCCGGAACCTACTCCGGCTCCTGCCCCAGACCCCTGACGATGAGGAAGGCTATGAGGAACTGAGGCCTTACCTCCTCGTTTGCCTCAGCAACATGGTTCGCGGCAAACACGGTCGAGCCGCGCAGCTGGTCAATGGGGTCATCCACACCGTTTCGATTGACGCTATCAGGACCAGCGGTGGCGACATTCGGGATCCAGCACGGGGATTGCCCGGCGGCAGCGAGCTCGAGGAATCGGCCATCGACTGCATGGACCCGCGGTTCCGATGGCTCGGCCGCACGCGGTGCCACATCCTGATACTGCGAGTGGAGGGGGCAACCTACCGCGAGATCGGCGAGGAACTGGTGCCCAAGGCGGAGCCCGGCAGGGTGTTGAGGCAGCTGATGGGTCTGTATCAGTGGCTCGAGCGCTACGAGACCGAACGCGCCGCCGAGGAAGCCCGGGAGTTGCAGGAGCAGAGTCCCAGATCCCAGGTGCCAGAGAAAGGGACCGATCTCGTCTCCACCCGCAGGCGCTCGCGACCGGAGTCGCGCTGGGCGCTTCACAAGGTGGCCCCTGATGTTGATCTGGACGAAGTACGGGGCGACGTCGCGGCCGAACTTCAGCGGACGGGGTGTGCGCGGGAACTCGCAGGACGATCCTCTGGGGCGCTCGCGCTGGCCACCGAGTACCTCGCCCACGCCGTGCGGACCGGCCATCCCTGGAAAGGGATCAGAGACTGTCTCGGCGCCGAGTTCGCCGGAGTCTCCCCGGGTGCACTCCGCACGCGCATAGACCGATTGAAGCTGAGTACGGGTTGCTTCAAAGGCTGGTTCGAACCGACCAGGGACGAGCCTCAGTAGACGATCCCGCCACCGGCGGATCGAGGGACAACGGCACGGCTAGAGTGCCGAAAAATGACCGGAGTGGGGTTAGGGGTAGGGCCGCAGTCGTGATCGGCGGGGATTTCGAGAACTGGGAGGACCTGATCGTCCGGGCGCGTGGCTTCGCCCCGGAATCCTGCTGGGACGCTCAGGTGGTGCAAGCGGTTGAGGCCATCAAAGACTACGACCGTCTGACGAGGCTTCGCCTCCAGGCGGCGAACCGTTGTATAGGCGGAGGCGACGCGGTAGTCCTGGTGCCCGAGATCCCCTGGCCCATCCTCGCCCCAATGATTGAACACGCGCTTCAGGCCGAGATACAGCGGCGGATCCGAGAGCGCCTGGCGTTGAACCCGGCGGGTATACCTGTGGAAGTCCACGCCGAATGGCGTGAGTTTCTAGACCTGGCCGCCGCCTTCAAACAGTTCGCCCAAGGTGCAGCCACCTACCGAGAGGTCGCAGCCGGTCGGCACGTTGGCAACGGACGCGTGGCGAAGCAGCTACTCAGGGCAGCGAGGATCCGTCGCGACATCGCGCTGCAGGATGTGGCAAGGGGTGTCGAGCCGAACGATGTATCGGGCGATATTGCCGAGGAACTGGAGGCGTGCGGGTGTGCTGCCGAGATCTGCGAGCGGGGGCTCCCGGGCGCGGACGAGCAGGCAGCGCGCTACATCACGGCAAGGCTCCTCGGACAGGGTGTGGCGGTCAACCTGGCGGAGGCGATGGACGCTCTCGCGCAGCAGGTCGAGTGCTTCCGCGTCTGGGGCGTGCTCCTGGGCTGATGGCGCCCACCTGAACGACGCCCGGCGCGGCGTCCTTCGGTAACAGCACCGTCCCGCAGACCGTACATGGGGAGCAGGGGCGTCTGTCTGTCCCCTGCCCTACGCCCCTTGGAGGCAGCGGTGCCCGCCGACCTGATCCCGGTTCACACCCTTCCCTGGCAGGAACCCGGGGTTGGGGACATCCATCCATCGGCCGAGGAAGTGAGCTTTGCCGCCCTGCGCCTCGTTGCAGCCGACTGGTGGCAGATCGATTCGCTCGCCGATGTGACAGCGCAGATCAGCCGCTTCGCCGGCATCGCTGAGATAGCGGCCGTCCCGGGTCGTGTGGTGGTGTTCACCGATATCGTGGCGGGCCGGACCGACGGCCCACCTCTCGAGGTGCATCTGGGGATGGGGTGCTTCGGAGCCGTCGGCGCGACTGCCGGGCAGGTCAGGGAACTGGCGCGGGTCGCCAGGACGGTGCTGCAGGTGCCCCCGGCCATCTACGCCGCTGCGTTCGTCGACCCCCTTCCTCTCTTCACCGAAACGGGTCCGGATTGCGCCCTCATCTGCCAATCGGTGGTCCAGCTGGCCGATGAGGAGGCGCGCGCCGAGTGCATATCTCGCTTCGACCATCACAGCGACCCATGGGTCCAGCTGGCGGACACCCTGATCGGCTTCGGCGCTCGCATCCGTCTCCGTACGACGCTGCTCGCCGCCGAGCTGTCGGATGCCGATCAGCTCTATCTGAACGAGCAGCTGCGAGAGGCCGATGTCATCGCCGAGCGGGCCGGCGAGCGGTCGACCTTGGCGACCCGAGCAGGGAGGCTCGCCGCCACCCTGGTGGATGTGGCCGAATCCTTCTCCACGCCGGTCTTCAGGATGGAGGTGGCGCTGGCGGCGGCATCTCCGATGAACGACCTCTTTCTGCGGGCTGTAGCCTCGGCAATCACCGACGAGCGTGATGTGGATCGGACTCAGCATCATCCGGGTAGGGCCGATCCGCTGGTGTCGTACAGGCGCCGGCTCGTGGGTGGCTATGAGATCGAACGGCCCGGGCCGTCCCTTCTCGAGGCTCTTGGCAAGGGGGTGCCTCTCCATGGGGGGATGCGTGATGGGCGCCTCAGGGACTTGGCCTCCCTGACCGAGGTGGCCTTCGCCTGCCACTGGCCGGTGCCTGCAGGCGCTCCCCTGCCGGGCGTTGCCACCCATTCGGCCCGTCAGATGGCGCCGCTTGAGCCGGTGCTGGTCGGCCCGGTCATTGGGGAGGACGCCGACGGTCGGCCGGCGCGCATACCCGAAGACCGTGGGCACATCCATGCTTCGGGAGTTACGGGTACCGGCAAGAGCACGCTCCTCGTAGGCCTCACCAAGGCGGATCTGGACGACAAGACGCAGTTCGTGGCCATTGACCCGCACAGTCACTACGGGCAGTTGGCTCTCGCCGAGGCGCGCGTTCGGCGAGTTGGTGTGGCCCACCTGCATCCGGACGATCCCAAGAGGACGCGGATCAAGCTTCTTGAAGGAGCGAGCCGTGCGGGGGTCACCAACCCCGCAGAACTGGATGCCTCCGTATCGCGCATCATTGAGGCCGTCACTTCGCACCTTCCGCCCCTGTATACCGGTCCGGTGTTCGAAAGCACCTCGCGTGCTGGGATCCTTGTGTTGATCTACGCTCGACCGCCTCGACCCATCCTCGATTTGGCCAGGCTGCTCTCGGACGCCGACTTCGTGAGCGAGGTGCTGGAGCACAACGATGCGCCCGACTGGGCCAAGGTTCAGGTCGAGGCCGCCGTCAACCGCCCCGACCGGGGCGAGATGGTGGGCTACGTGTCTTCGAAGTACCTGAAGCTCTTCACGGGTGGGCTGGAGCGGGTCATTGAGGGGCCGGACGCCGAGGGAAGCACCATTCGAGACCTGATCGACGGCGGACGTTCGCTGGTGGTGACCGCCGACAAAGGTCGGCTGGGAGGACTCGGAGCGTCCTTCCTCGGGCACATCGTTCTGGCGGGGGTGATCGACGCAGCGCTACGTCGTCCACCGAATCAGCGGCCTCCCCTGCACGTCTACGTCGATGAGATCCATGCCTTCCCGGCGGTCAACCTCGAGCGCGGCTTCGCCGAGGGCCGCAAGTTCGGGCTGCGGATCACCGCCGCACATCAGCATCTGTCCCAACTGAGCCCGAGCCTGCAGGACTGTCTGTTGGGCAATGCCACCACGCGCGTCGTGTTCCGCAGCACCCCCGAAGACGCAGCTCGCCTGGCTCCCCTGATCGACGTGCCCCCCACCGACATTGCCCGACTGCCCAACCTCCGCGCCTACGTGCACCACGCCGGCGGGCACCCCTACAGCGTGCGGCTGGAGCCGCCACCCCGCCTCGAGGCAGAGGTGTACGACCTTGATGTCGAGACGCGCTCCGCCCCGAAGAGCCAGCGCCGACGTTCGGCCGGGGTGGCGGTGGAGGGGTGATGTCGCAGCCGGGGGCGGAAGGCATAGCCACTGTGATCGGCGAGGGCCGGAAGATGTCGAGACAAGGCCACCTGCGCCATCCCGGCGGGAAGGGGTCGCCCACCGCAGGAGTGCTCCGCCGATGGGCTTTAGCCCCATGCCTTCGAGGCCCACGGCAGGGGGTCCTCGGTGATGGCTGAGGAACGGGATTCGTGGGTGGGGCCTCTCATTTGGGGCTTCATTGTTGGTGCGCTCATCGTGCTGGCGGTCCGGCTGCTCTTGCTGCTGGTACGGGCCCTGTGGGATTACCGGCGCGAGGTAGGTCCACTTCTGTTGCTGATGGCGCTTCCTCCATTCATAGGCCGGACCGTGTCGCTGTCTCCAGTGCTCCGGGGCCTCGGGGTGGCCGTTGTGGTGGCGGCCGCGGCGCTCCTCGGCACGAGGCTTTGGTCGGCTCCCTCGTTGGCGGCGGGCCGAGCGGAGCGGTTCCTCAGTCGCATCCGCAGGGCCTGGCCTCGGGTGGCCTCCCGATCAGTCGGTGGGCGTCCGAGAGACTGGACCGCCGGGAGAGTCTCACCTGCTGGCCAGGGCGTGGCTCTCCAGACCGCGCTCTCTGTCGGCTTCTCGGCCTGGGATGTGACGAACCGCGCCGATGCCATCGCGGCAGCGTACGGGTGCTCTTGGTGCGGAGTGACCCGGGACCCGCAGCGGGCGGATCGAGCCACGGTGGCGCTGATGTGGGCCACGGCCCCGGCCGCGTTGCAGAGCGCCGCGCAATTCCAGCGACAGGCTCAACCGTAGGCTGTTCCTAGGGCGTAGCACGAAGAGGCGGAGTCGACTGAGGTAGTTCAGCCGAAGGCCCCGGCGCTCGTCGCCGGTGACGGCTAACCCGCCAGGTTCTCCCTCGAGCTGTACCTGCGGACCCGGTTGTGTCAGCTGGGCTGCCTGGGCGGGTAACGGACCTTCACCAGTGACTGTAGCTGCAGGAGAGCGTTTAGGACTGGCGGCGTGTCGGGCCCGCAGATGGCTGGGAAGGAGACGATGTCGTGGCCGTTACCCCTGAGGACTGCAGTCGTCTGGTTGACGGAGAGGGCCTCAGGACACTTGCCAACGGCGACTACCTGGTGCCGGTGATCAAGTTCAACCACCGCGCCGCGGTCATTCTCCCGCTCATCGGCATCTTCGGAAGCCACGTGGCTTACGTCGTGACCGACCTCGACGGCCGGCTGCTGCGGGTGGCCACCCTGGGCTACGCGTCGTGTCCTCCCGATTCCGCTCACCTCCTACCACTGTTGAGGCTTCTCGGCGAACTCAACTTGTCGCTGAGCGGCATCAAGTTCGGGTGGGATCCAGGAAGCGGGCAGGTCGAGGCTTCGGTTGAGGCGGTGGTGGAAGAGGGTGAGTTGAGCCAGGCGCAGTTCCACGCGATGGTGTCGTTGTTCCTTCCTCGGCTCGACGTCAGCTACTACCGCATCTGCCATGTGATCGAGACCGGCCGGGATCGCGGAGAGGTCACTTCGGGGGATCTCCTCGAACTGCTTGCCCAATGCGACTCCCTGCCTTCTGCACTGCGCTGGGATCTCGACTGGGTCTTGGAGGATCTGCAGTCCGGCAAGCGCGGCACTCAGACGGGGCAAGAGGGCGTGGGGAACTGACGGAGATGCCGGCGCACGGGCTATCAGTTCACCGAGGGGTTGGGGGACGTCCACCGAGCCCGTTCCACAGCAGTGCCAATCCATGCTCGGGATGCCGCCAGGGCGCGACGCGAGTCGGCCCCGGTCGGCATGAGTCAGCGAACTGGGGGGTTCTGGTCACTGGTTCATGTTGGAGCGACGGTCGGCCACAGCGGCCGGGTGAGCCCGGAGCGTGAGGACCAAGGTCATCGGATCACCTCAGGAGCTCAGCGCCTTCCTCTCCGGTAACAGGACACCGCTGCCCGGCGTGTACAGGATTGCCGGCGCGAGCCGGCGCTGGCCGTCGGCCTGAAACAGGCGGAAGATCGGGAAGGAGATGTGATGGCGATCACTGTGGAGGAGATCGGGTGCTTGCTCGACGGTGAGGGCCTGAAGTACTGCATGGACAGCGACCACATCATGCTCGGCATGACCGGTCTCCACAGCAGCTATGTGCTTGTTCTTGAGACGGCGCTGGAGGGGCGCTTCATGCGCATCCGCACGATGCGCCTGGCATTCTGCCCCGAGCAGCACCCTAACTTTGTGCCCCTGCTCAGGCTGCTCGGCGAGATGAACTACGAGTTGAGCGGCATCAAGCTCGGCTGGGATCCCAGTGACGGCGAGGTGGATGCGACTGCCGAGGCCACGGTTGAGGACACGCAACCGACGCAGTCGCAGTTCCATGCTTTGCTGAGCCGGTTCCTACCTCAACTCGACCTGGGCTATCGCCGCATCTCGCAGACGATAAGCACCGGAGAGGATCCCGGAGAACTAGCACACGAGGACCTGTTGGCTTTGATGAGCGGCGCCGTGCCGATGCCTTCGGAGTCGGAGGACACGGGGCCCTGGGAGTCGGCGCCGGAGGGCCTGCTGGCCCTGATCGATGAGTCCGAGCCGCTGCCTCCGGAACTCGGGGTTGAACTGGATCGAGTGCTCGATGAGCTGACGTCAGGGAACACTGACCGCTAGAAGTCCACAGCTGCAGGAGACCGAGGCGAGGGCTCTCATCGTGCCGGGCGCAGACCGCACCGGCCCAGCGAGTCAGGGCCCTTGCGTGGGCGTCTATCGGCAAAGTCCTCTGAGGGCCTGTGTGGTGCCCTGCCCGTGTGCTCGACTCTCGATCCCGATGTCTGGGGCGGGAAACCCGGGTAACAGGTGGCCGGCCGAGCCCGTATATATGGGTGATAGCGGCCCACCGTGGACTGGGCCGCCAGCCCAAGGAGGCTCGCAATGACACGCCGGCTGAGGACCCTTATCCCCGGGTGGTCGTCCAAGGTGATCGACTGCGCACCGCTGGAGCCCGGCAGCCGGGTGTACGCCCCGCTGGACTCAACCCACGCGACCGAACGTGGCCTGGCCGGTATCGGGATCACAGGATTCGGCAAGACCGCCGCCGCCGCTCGGATAGCCGAGGACGGGTCCGTCTCCGTAGACGACCGCAGGCTGCCCACGGTCACCCCCGAGGTCTTTGCGACCGACCATCCTTCCCTGCAGCAGATACGGGACGCGTGGCGCGATCGCCATCAGTCGGCTGGGGGTTCCCAGGGGAAGCTCGCCGTTACCCGGGAAGGCCAGATGGTTCTGGTCGACCCCCGGAATCGGCGGGAAACGCTGCTGCCTGAAGTCACCCCCGAGGTGTTCGCCACCGGCTCACCCACGGCCGTCGATGTGCTCCCCAGGAATGCCACCTGGATGGTGGTCGGCGGCCTCGGCGGCTGGACCTACTCCTTCGCAGACTCGCACTACGGAGACATCTACACCGTATTCGTGTACCAGCGGCCGGCGACGGGTCGGTACTACGCCCAGCTGATCAGCCCGGACTACTCAGAGTTGCGTCACCATCACTGGTTCCCGGACGGCCGGATGTGCCTAACACCCGGCGATGGTTCGTGCGACTCGATAGGCCACGCCCATGCCCGCATCGTCGCCTGGGCCAAGGCATCCAGCCACTCCCGCCGCACCGGTCAGTTCCTCTTCGACTAGGAGATACTCGAGATGCTTCTCGCGCTGACGGACGAAGTGCTGGACCAGATCGAAGAATGCATCGCCTCCCATCCACCCGAGCGGGGAGGGGCGCTTCTGGGCCCGGTGGGCTTGCCAATCGCAACGCTGTTCGTGTTCGATCCTGGCGCCACGACTTCCGGGGCGTCTTTCAGGGCGTCGGCACAACTGACCCAGATGCTCAAGGACCTGGTGAGGCACGACCCCGGGCTCGAGTTCAAAGGGGTGCTGCACTCCCATCCCGGCTCCTTTGATCGGCCGTCGAGCCAGGATCAAGTTGCCTTCGAGGACAACCTGCGGCGCAACCCGTGGCTGGGCAGGGTGTGGGGTCCCATCGTGACCCGGGGCCCGGCCGAGGGGTCGCATGAGGCTCCCCTTGCTTCCGGGAAGGTGTCCTTCTTCGTCGGCGAACCCTTGCGCGGGGGAGGACTGGAGGTCACCCCGGTCGAGGTCAAGGTGATTCCGATCGGTCAGGACCTGGCGGCTTTGGCCGACCTCCTCGGCGGTAGGGTCGAAGGGCGGGCCTCGCATGCCTACCTGCCCGGCCTCGGGTTCCTGATCGGCGGCACCGTGGCCCTTGAAGAAGGGAGGGTGACCTACCTTGCATCGGAGCATTACCCCGCGGTCGCTCCCATTGTCATGATCGAGGCCGCTGACGGGTTGATGCACCAGGCTGCCACCGAGTGGCTGATCGGCGTGGAGCATCGGGATCGGTTGATCCGGATGGCCGCCGCCGTCGACGCCTGCGTACCGGGGCGCCGGGCCAAACAGAGGGCGGCGGGCGTGGCCGATTCTGTTGGGGCTGATGCATCCTGCAACGCGGGTGGCGGCGGTTCCTCCGATAGCCCCGCTGAGGAGGCGTCGGTGATTGCCGCCTCGGAAGGCGCTGTGGTCGGCGAAGGAACACCCGGCGTCTCGGCCCCCAGGAGCCCTTCACGCTGGCGGCGACGCTTGTCCCGCCGCGAGCGAGTGCGTGCGGGCATCCAGGCTCGTTTGACCGACGTGGTGCCCAGTCCTCTGCGGGATCGCAGCGTGGCCGTGATCGGCGCCGGTTCGGTGGGCTCCGGGGCTGCCGAGGGCCTGGTGCGGGCCGGGGTGGAGCGCATCTGGCTGGTGGACCCCGATCGTGTCGAGGCGGTCAATCTATCTCGCACCGTCTACGACTCTCACGACGTCGGCCGTCTGAAGGTTCGCGCTCTGCGGCGGCGCCTGCGTCGCATCAACCCCGCAGTCAGGGTTCGGGCCATCGCCAAGCGATTCGAAGACCTCGGAGAGGAAGGCCTGCGCAACTTGCTGCAGCAGGTGGACCTGGTGTTCTCTAGTGCCGACGATCCTCTCAGCCAGTACGCCATCAACCACTGGGCTTACGCGCTGGGCGTGCCGGCGGTGTACGTCGGCATCTATGCAAAGGGTCATGCCGGGGAGGTTGTCGCCGCCATTCCGGGCCTCACCCGCTGCTTGCGTTGCGCCGTGCCGAGGCGTACGCAACGAGAAGGACGTCGCAGCGACTACGGCACGGGGAGGCTGGTGGCCGAGCCGGCGCTCGGCACCGACATCCTTCACGTCACCACGGCCGCTGTGAAGATGGCGGTAGCCATCTTGGCTGCGGCGGACCCGACCAGCCCCCAGGCGGTTTGGCTGCTGGACAATCTGGGGGAACCCGGCCACCCCCGCTCCTATCTCGTCATGTCTACCGTGCCGGGCTACTCGTTCTTCCCCGAGGTCTTTGGCGCCACCGCCGGTCAGGCGGCCTACCAGGCGGTGTGGCTGAGCCCGGATGGGTCCGACGACTGCCCGGTGTGCGGTACCGAACCCGTTCCGCCGGTGCTCTCGGCCGGACCTGACGTTGAGGAGCTTCGCCATCGTGCTGCTGCTCTCTCCAAAGCGGAACCTAGGAGCTCTGGCGCCGAGGCCAACATCGGCCAGGAAGCAACTGGAGGTGCGAGTGGCGGAAGCGAATCCCCAGCAGGGCGAGAGGCGGTTGTTCGCAATCAAGTCATCTGAACGTGTTGTGCACTCGCTTGGAAGCAACGGCGAGGCCGAAGGGCATCTGAAAGGCAGTGTGGGTGTGTGGGCGAGACCCTGTCGCGAGAGGCGGGCCGGCGGCCACCACGCGTCGAGCGAACCACTAGCGTGCCTCCGCGGCGACCTCATGGAAAGAACGTGTTCCTCTCGAATCGGAGTGCGAGAATGCTGGTAGGTCTGCAGGTAGCGCCTCTCGGCAGTCTGGACCCCGCAGGGGCGAGGAGATCTGTGCCGTGGTGGAGGCAGAACAGAGAGTGCGGCAGCGCGGCACGATGACTTAGGGCCAGTCCCGGAGATACCTCTCGGTGGACCGAAAGGGACTTGTGGCACATGGAGCGGGCGATCTCGGCCCTCCACTCCCGCGTCAGGGCCCTCCTGAGGGGATGAGGGGAGATGGCCTGGGGTAGGATGGCTGTCATGACAAGAGATCAGTGACATGCCGAAGGACCTCTTCGGTGGCTGGCGGCAGGTGCGCCAGAGACGGGCGCATTCAAGGAATCGCAGGTTGGCACACCGCCATCTGGAAGTGGGTGTGCAGGCGCACGGTGAGGGTCGGCTTGCTGAGGCGGAGCGTGAGCTACGCCAGGGCCTCGACCTATGCGAGAAGGTCGGAGATCGATCTATCGAGGCCAACTGCCGCCTGGAGTTGGGTCTGCTGGCTTTGCGGCGGGGTCGGTTGGACGAGGCGGAGAGTGAGCTGCGCCACGGCCTCGACCTGTACGAGGCCCGCAGTCCAATGGAGATGCGATTTGGGAGTCTGTTTGGAGTTGCCTGTCACCGGGGGCTGAGTTCGCTGGCTTTGCGGCGGGGTCGGTTGGCTGAGGCGGAGCGGGAGCTGCGCCAGGGCCTTGACCTGTGCGAGGCTGTAAGTGGGAGAGTGGGTCGGCCGTGGGAGGCCAACTGCCGCCTGGGTTTGGGTCGGCTGGCTTTGCGGCGGGATCGGTTGGCTGAGGCGGAGCGTGAGCTGCGCCAGGGCCTGAAGCTGTGTGAAGCGGGGTCGGACCTGGTGGGGGAGGCCTACTGCTGCCTGGAGCTGGGTCGGCTGGCTTTGCGGCGGGGCCTGTGTGATGAGGCGCAGAGGCAACTTGAGCGGGCCCTCATCGGGTGCTTCGACCCTCTGGGGGAGGCCAACTGCCGCCTGGAGTTGGGTCGGCTGGCTTTGCGGCGGGATCGGTTGGCTGAGGCGGAGCGGCAGCTGCGCTGGGGCCTCAGTCTGTGCAACACGGTAGGCGACCCGCTGGGGGAGGCCCACTGCCGCCTGGAGTTGGGTCGGCTGGCTTTCGGGCAGGACCGGTTTGATGAGGCGGAGCGGCAGCTGTGCCTGGGCGTCAAACTCTATGAGGCAGCAGGCGCCTGGTACTTCGCGGCTGTCTGTGCAGCGCTCCTGGGAGGTCAGTTGGTGCATCGCGTGTCGGAGGTCAGCCCACACCAGGCCGTCGGGTGGGTTCTCAAGGCGGTTCGACTGGCAGAAGCCGGCCGTGGCGCTCAGCCTTCTCATGCCGAGTCGCTGTGGTGGCTCGGCGAGTTGGAAGATGTCTATGCGACCGCCCTCACGGTGATCGCGGCAGCCGGGGATGAAATGGCCGGGCTTGAGGTGGTCGAGGCAGCGCGGGCCGATCTGACCGCGGGGCTCATGAGGGCGGGCCTGCCGGCAGACACAGACCCGGAGGTCAGGGAGGCGTTGACGTTGGTGGAGCGGCTACAGGCCGAGTTAGCCGCGCTGAGTGGCCCGATTCCGCCGCTCGACCTCTTGGGATCCGGGATCCCTCGGGTAGAGGACAGAGCGGCGGCTCTCGCCGACCTCCAGCGCAGAATGGGCGAGGCCTTCGACCGGCTGTATGGGCTGATCGGGGATGTCGCCCACCGGGTCGTGCCCGAACCCTTCGATCTCGAGCGGCTGCTTCTCAAGGTGCCGGAGGGCACCTGGGTGCTGGCGTTTCACCTGACCGACGAGGGCCGCCTGACACGGGTGTGGAGGGATCCCAGTGGGAAGGGCGGCACGGATGCGCGTGAGGTGCCCGCCTGGCAGTTGCATCTGCTGCGAAGGCTTGCTGTGCCCCGGTCCGCATCCCTCGTGCGGCTGATTTCCTACCGGTCGGATGACCCGTTGGTTGCCGACCGACTCGCAGGACTGGCCGAGCTCCTGCTGCCCGGGTCCCTGAAGGCGGCGCTGGCGGCCACCGAACCGGCCGGTCCATTGCGGCTGGTGGTGGTCCCCTGGGGCCCGCTGTGGGGGGTTCCTTGGGCGGCCCTGCCCGTCGAACAGCACCCCTTGTGCCTTCTCGCCACCGTGAGCCTTGCTCCCAGTCTGGCTGCTCTGCCCGACAGCCCGATAGAGGGCCGGGGCGGGCGCCTGATCGCGTTGCTGGATCCTGATCTCAAGACGACCGAGGACGACCGCGAACTCCTGATACGCCTGAATGCCGGGCCACCCGATCCGGTCCTTCACGACGAACCTGCCTGGTTCCGCCGCGACCTCAGGGACGGGAACCGGTTCGACTCCTGCTATGTGGCCTGTCATGGGAACGAACGGCCGGGCTTGGCGCAGTGCCTAGTGCTCAGCTCCGGAGAGGTCGTGCTCAGCGCCGCGCAATTGGCCACGATGGACTTGCCGGATCATTTCGAGATGCGCGCCTGCGCTACGGCCCCTGTGGGGGGCGGGCGCGAACCCATCGGCCTGGCCACGGTGGCTTTGGCCAGGGGCGCCCGCCACATTGCGGCCACTCTCTGGCCCATCTGGGATGTGGTGTCGGCCCAGTTGCATTCCGCCTACCGGCAGTACCTGAGGGAGGGTCTGACACCTCCCGCGGCACTTCGGCAGGCCCAGCTGGACATGACATCGATCGCGGTCGGGCGGCCGCTGCAGTACTGGGCAGCCCATGTGATCATCGGCAGGCCCTGAGCAGGCATCGCACGGGTCCCTCGCGCCATCTTGATTGGCGGCCGATGGATGGCTCTAGGGCGGCGTAGTGTCACGCGCATGAGGATCCCATCACGCATCGACGTCCGTGTCCGCGACGCTGCCCCGGCCCCTTGGTTCGTCGAGCACGCCACGCTGGCAGCGCGGCGGAAGGCAGGCGAATCGGTTCACCAGTTGGAGATCCAGTTCGAGGGAGTTGCCCCGGTCACGGGATCGGGCGGCTGCTACATCGAGATCGACTCGAGGGCGACGGCGCTTCTCAAGGCTCACGGCGTACTCAGGCCGAGCGACCTTGTTGGGAAGTTGCTGTGGCTTGCGCCCCAGGATGACACCGACCTCACCTGCCCCTTCAGGATTGTGGCAGTGCTGGAGGGATGAACCGTGGAGCCCTGCCTGTCCGGCGCCGCCCCCTGTGAGGATGGGCGGGATCTGGAACCGTCATTCACTCGTGGAAGCACGAGGCGCCTGTGGTGACTTCGTGGAGGGCTCAGGCCGACAAGCTGTTCTCGACCGCAACCGACGCTGCAATGCGGCCAGATTGGTCGGCCGCCGTCGGCGCGGCAGCGGCGGCGCTGCGCCTCTACACGCAGGGAGGTCACTGTGTCGGCCAAGCCGAGTGCCATCGCCTTCTGGGCGAGCTGGCTCTCTGGCGGGAGGAGTGGAATGAGGCGCGGTCGCACTTGCTTGAAGGACTATGCCTGTTCAGTTCGGCTTCCGTTGTGTCGGGAGCCGCCCGGTGCCTTCTACTCCTGGCTCAGCTCGATGAGGTCAGAGGGTTGTCGTTGGAGGCCGAGCAGGAGGCCAGACTCGCCCTCGGCATCTACGAGGAGCGCCGCGACGTAGCAGGCCAGGCACGAGCTCACCTGATGCTGGCTCAGATTCACCGCGAGGCGGCTAGGCCGTCAGCGGCACACAAGCAGAAGTCCCGTGCCGAAGCGCTCACCGCGCTGCGCTTGCTTGGCCGGCGGCCCAACCGGCGCACCTTCGGCAGGTGCGGGTTTGTACGCCGCCACTGGCGGCGGCTTCATCTGGTCCTGAGGGGTCAGGGGCTTCTTGAACTGGGAAGGGCGGCCTACTGGGAGGACGACCGGGACGAAGCCCGGGCACACCTCGAAGAGGCGTTAGTGCTCTTCTCAAGGGCCGACGATCCTCCCGACATCGGCAAGTGCCATCTGGAGTTGGGCCGGCTGCTCCTCCATCAGGAGCCAGAGGCTGCCGAACAGCATCTGCGGCAGGCTCTCGGTCTGTTCGAGGCCGAGGAGGCCATCCTGGACCAGGCCCACTGCCTGGCGGAGCTGGGAGAGCTGGCCTCAATGCGGGGCCGGGGGCAGGAGGCGGAGGGCTTCATCGGCAGGGCCATGCAGCTGTACGAGCGAGCGGGATCTTCGTTGGGCCGGGCGCGGTGCCTGCACCAGCTCGGCTGGCTCGCGGTCGTTGCAGGCTGCTACGACATGGCTCAGGGGCACTTCGAGGAAGCACAGCAATTGTTCGCCGACCTCAACGACCTTGTTGCGGAGGGCAACTGCCGCCTGGAACTGGGGAAGCTGGCCGCGGCACGGCACGAGCGGGACGAGGCCCGGCGGCAATGGGAGATCGCCCTCAGCCTGTACACGGATGCTGGAGAGGCGCTGGGGCGCGCGAACTGCCTGGTTGCCATGGCTCGGCTCCTGTTGGACCAGGGGGTTGAGCGCCTGCCGGAGGCTCGCGACCTCCTGCAGGAAGCCCTATCTCCCTATGAGCAGCGCGGCGATGATCTCGGGCGGGCCAACTGCCTACAGACGCTTGGCGTGCTCGAGTTCTTCACGGGCAATGTCGAGGGGGCCACTCGAGCCGTGAACGCAGCGCGAGGACTGTACGAGAAGCTGGAAGAGCCCGGCGGCCGGGCAGACTGCACGCTACTGCTGGGGCAGTTCGCCGCTCGCGAAGGCAGGCATTCTGCTGCCGGGTCCCTGTTCGACGACGCCCTTGTAGCGTATCGCTCTGTCGGTGACCCCCACCGGTCTTCGGCAGCTGCGCTGCTTTCCGGCATCGCCCGTCTCAGACAGGGCCAACCCGGCGCCGCAGTGGAGCTAATTCTCGAGGCGGTGCACGAGGCGGAGTCCTTGCGCGGGTCGCAGGCGTCGCGCCGGGAGTCGGTGTGGTGGCTGGCCGAACTCCAGCACGTCTACACGATGGCGCTGGAGGTGCTCAGCATGGTGGGCAACGGGGTTGCCGGCCTGAGCGTCATCGAGGCAGCACGGGGGGAGCTGATCGCCGGTTTGATGCATGCAGGCGGGTCTGCCGAAACGGATCCGGAGGTGAATCGACTGCTCGACACGGTGCGCGCCCTGCAGGCCGAATTGGATTCGCTCGCCGAGGGGAACACCCTCCCTGAGGCGCCGCCGCTCGCTATGGGCGTCGCAAAGCGCCTTAGCCTGCGAGCAGAGCGGCGGCAGCGGCTGGAGGACGACCTCAACACCGCGCTGGGCGATCTGGAGCGTCGCGTGGGCGAGTTCATCCACCGCCTGGTTCCTGCGCCTTTGGCCTCGGGGGAGGCGCTGGATCTAGTGCCCGATGGCACGTGGCTGCTTGCTTACCACCTGGACGATGGGCGTGTCCTGACGCGCGTGTGGGTTGACCCTGAGGGTGAGGCGGGGATCGATCGGCAGGTTGTCCCTGAAGGGAGGGTCCGCCGACTGCTGGGGACGCTGGCCGGGCTGGATGCACAGAACCGACTTGGTCTGGGCATCATCGAGCGCCCCGCCTCTCAGCCGCCCTGGGCGGGTTTCTTGCCAGAGCTGGCGCATTGCCTCCTTCCTCTTCCGATCCGGGCGCGGTTGCGATTGAGTGCACATGCTCTCTACCAGCCGGCTCGGTTCCTGATCGTGCCCTCGGGTTCGTTGTGGGCGGTACCTTGGGGAGCCCTGCCCATCGCCGGGAAGCCGCTGTGCGAGTACGCGGCGGTCACGCTGGCTCCGAGTCTCCGTTCTCTTCCGCACGCCGTCGGCGTCGACGACGATGGATTCCTCGCCTTGATTGACCCGGCCCCTGGATCCTTTCGGGGTGAGCGGGAGTTCTTCAGCGGACTCTATGAGCGTGCCGAGTTCTGCGGCGACCCGGGCGA
>JAFGIH010000281.1 GCA_016929985.1 Thermoleophilia bacterium
CGGCTCAACTTCTCTTGTTCCGACGTCGATACCATCGAGGTGGGTATCGAGCGACTCGGCAAGGCGATCCGCGAATCGGCGTAGCTGCATCCGAGCCCAGAGAGCGGAGGGTAAGCAGGATGCGCGTAGCTGTTGTCACGCTAGGATCGAGAGGGGACGTTCAGCCATTCGTCGCCCTGGGCTGCGGACTCAAGGCCACCGGCTACACGGTGACGCTGGCGACAGGCCGCGACTTCGAGCCTCTCGCACGACATGCGGGTCTGGACTTCGTTCCTATCCGAGGCGATATCACCGCGGCACTCACGTCCGCCGAGGGCCGCAATCTGATGAAGAGCCGCAATCCGTTCACCTTCGTACGGAACCTGAAGAAGACGGCCGGCGAACTACTGGCGACGATGCAGGAAGACATCTACAGCTCGATTACGGACGCCGACCTGGCCGTCTTCTCCTATCTCTGTGGGCCGGCGGTCGACGTGGCGGAGGCTACCGGGGTGCCCTGCTTCCTGGGTCTGCTCCAGCCTACCCTACGAACACGCGAGTTCCCGTCCTTGGCTGTCCCGGCGAAAGACTACGGACCCGTGATCAACCGCACGACCCACGACATCTTCCAGCTCGCGATGTGGGCCACTTTCGGCAGGATGGCGAATACGTGGAGGAAGGAACGGTTCGGTCTCCCGCGAGCGCGGATACTGCAAAGGATCGAGAGACTGGAGATCCCGGTGCTGGCGGCCTTCAGCGCACACGTCGTACCGAAGCCGGCGGATTGGCCTGCCTGCGCTCACGTCACCGGCTACTGGTTTCTCGACGCGGACACCGGCTGGCAACCACCTCGCGAATTGGAGGCGTTCATAGAGGCGGGCCCGCCGCCCCTGTGCGTGACTTTCGGCAGCACGGTGGATGACGAATCCGACAGGGTCATGGCGGCCGTGAAGGAGTCGCTCGTGCGCTCAGGCCGCCGAGCGGTCGTCGTAGGCGGAGGGGCCGAGCTGGGTACAGAGGATGCGCGCAACCCGAACCTGTTCGGCATCGACTCGGTCCCCTACGACTGGTTGTTCCCGCGGATGTTCGCAGTCGTGCACCACGGAGGTGCCGGAACGACAGCCGCAGCCCTGCGAGCCGGTGTCCCGTCCGTAGTAGTCCCGTTCTACGCCGATCAGCCTTTCTGGGGAGCCAGAGTGCACCGCCTGGGGCTTTCACCCCGCCCCATACCCAAGCGGTCACTGTCTGCCGACCGGCTCACCAAGGCAATCGACTTGGTACTCCAGGACGACTCCATGCGCCGGAAGGCCGCCGAGATGGCGCACCGCATCGACTCGGAGGACGGCGTGTCGGCAACGATCAGCTTGATCGAACGCTACATGGCTCGTCCGGCCCTGCCCGCCCGCCGAGTCTGACCCAAGGCACACCTTCTACCCGAACGCTGCCAACCGTGCTCGCAGCCGTCTGACCACATCACGCTGCGCCTCCAACGCCGGGTCGTCGTCGGAGGCGACCTTACTCTGGAACAGGGCCAGGTTCATCTGCGCCCGCATGAGCTGCTTCAGCACCGTCCGGGCGGCGGGCCCCTTCGTCTGCTTCATCGAACGCAAGGTAGCCCTACGTTTCCGGCCGCTCCGCAAGATCTCGAACTCCTCCATGCTGACCGCGTCACTGCCGACCTCCCCTGCCATCAGACGGGCGAACGCCTGTGACTCCCGGCGGCGGGCAAACACGGCCATGAGAACGAGCAGGACGAGGAACGGCAGGCCCTTGATTATGAGGGCCATGACGAAGGCCCCGGAGCCCTGGCTCATCAGCCTTTCGAGCCAGGGTGAGTTCCATACGAAGTGAGCTGCCCACGCCAGCACGCCGCAGAGCACAAAAACACTGACCCGGTGAGCCGCCGCCCTCCCCCGCTGCGTCACGTAGTATGCGAACCCGAAGCCCATGAGGCCGGTGAAGAGCATATGGCTGTAGAGACCCGAGACCACCACACGTAAGAAGAACATCCCCACCACTCCCCCGGGGCCGCCACCCGACTCGTCGGTAGCGAGCATGAAGTACTGCACGTTCTCCATGACCTGAAAACCGAGCCCGATCATCGCACCATACACCAGCCCGTCCATGACGCTGTCGAACTCGCTACGGGCCATGAGATACATGATCACCAGGCCCAGGCCCTTGTAGAGTTCCTCGTTGATGGGCGCGACGATGGCAGCACCCCACGCATCCACCTGGCCGGCCGGCATGACGTGCTGCAGGAAGGTCAGGAACCATGAGTTGGTGATGCCCCCGAATGTGAGTGCGATCACCCCGCCCCAAAGCAGAGCGACGGCGATCATAGAGGCCGGTTCGGGTTCGAAATGATCGAAGCGGTAGATGATGAGTGCCGCTGGGATGGCTGTGGCAGCCAGCAGGATGATCGACAGAAGCCAGGCGCCGGGATACGCAGCAAGATAGCTCACCTGTTCCAGGCCGACCAGTAGGAAACAATTCACCAGCAGGGCCGCGAAGAGCCAGAAGGCAGGCTGCCTGGCAAGCCGCGAAGGGGCGGCAGTAGTGACGTAGCCCTTCATCGTGGCATCACCATGTCATCCAACATGGCATCGATGTCACCCTGGATGCGGGCCAACTGGCCGGACGGAGCCGTGGCCAACATCACCACGCCCACCCCTCTCGACACCGCCACCACCAGCTCGTTCTCCGGGCTCCAGTATTCCGAC
>JAFGIH010000282.1 GCA_016929985.1 Thermoleophilia bacterium
CGCCTTGAAGGCCGCCTGGAGGGAGACCACCAGGGGAAGAGGGTCGGCGCTCCATTCCGGTTGGCGCAGCTCCAGTTCGCGTATGGACCGGTGGCCATGGCGCTTCAGGTAGACCCGGAACTCGACGGCAGCAGCGCCGGCCGCCTCGCTGCTTATCCAGGCCAACGCCTCAGATGCCGGGGCCGAACCGCCGAACCGGGCCTCGGCATCGGGATGCTGATGGAGCTTGTCGACCAGGCTATGGATACCGGTTACTATCTCCGCGCTCTCAGTGGTCTGATCGCTGGCCCCGGCCAGCAGCGCCGCCACACGGGCATGGTGCCGCTCGGAGACCTGTTCCCCCCGGGCCAGGATCTCCATGAGCGCCGGTTCGAGGGCGCCGGCCCCAGCCGATGACACCATATGGTGGTCGAAGCCCAAATACATGGCCTCAAGGCTGGAGTCGATAGCGTCGTACATGGCGCCAGCGCTTTCCAGGTCGGCGAAACGCAGGCTGTCGGCCAGCTTCTCCAGTCGCCTGCGATGCCTAGGACCGGAGGCTAGATAGATGCCGAAGCGCAGACCGTTCCAGAGCCGTACCGCCGCGGAAGCCTCGGGCCCGACGTCGAGCTCAGAGATGGTCCGCCCGCAGAGCGCCAAGGTCATCCGCTCTTTGCTGGATCCCACCATATGGGTGGCCATCCGGCCTACCTTGGTGAGATTGAGGAACATCCGGCCGTAGTAGAGACGGGAGCAGAGGAAACCATCCACGACCCGGCGGGCCACGCCGCAGCGCACGTGCATGAGCTGAAGGGCTTGGTCATCGGCGTGCCAGACGGTGGAGAAGGTGAGCGGAGTGATAGCGCCGGGCATGCACTCGCCGATATTGCAGCTCGTGTAGATGTCGCCGGCATCCTGCATCACGTCCAGCTCGTTAGGGTCGGCGCCCAGGCGCGTGATCGGACGAGCCTGCAGCCAGTAAATGCGGCCGTCAGCGCCCAGTGCCCATTCCAGGTCCAGCGGTTGCCCATGGTCCTTTTCCGCCAGCAGAGCACCTGCGGTCAGCTCGCGCAGTCGCTCCGGACTCAGCGCGGAGATCTGCGGGGGGCCCTCGGCGCGGAGCTGAGTTGCCAGGATCTCGCCGTCTCTCGAGAGGACGTAGTGATCGGGCGTGACCTCTCCGCTTACCAGTCGTTCTCCGGTGCCCGGCACAACGTCCACGATCATGCAGTTGCGCCGCCCCGAGACCGGGTCGGCAGTGAACAACACCCCCGCCGCCACAGCATCGACCATGCACTGTACGACTACACTCATGGAGAGGTCGGCCGTCTGGGTCTGCTGCCTTCTGTATGAGACAGCCCGGTCGCTGTAGAGGGACGAGAGGCATTGCTCGATCGCACTCTCCAGCTGAGCCAGACCCTCGACGTCAAGCAGCGTCCGGTACTGACCGGCGAACGAGGCCTCAGACGAATCCTCTCCCAGCGCAGAGGAGCGGACTGCCATCCGCCCCCCGCCGAGGGCATCGTAGAAGGCGGGTAGAGTGACCGGCAAATCGCCGCGGGAGGCCCCCAAAACGACGAATCCGGCGGGAACCCGTAGCCCCAGGCGAATGAGGCGGGCCAGACCGTCGGCCTTACCACCAACCTCGGCGCCGCCGATGGATCCCAAAGGCAGGCACCGAGGCGCCTGGAGCTCAGTCTCTTGCATGTCCCCCCTAGGATTTCGACCGTCTGTATACGGGCAGCCTGATAATCCTGAACACTTAGTGTTCGGTTGTCAAGTGATACGGCCCGCTGTCCCGCCTCAGCAGTCCTGCGCCCGCCTACGGTATGTATTGCTCTTCGACAGAGTAGACCTCGGCACCCGTCCGGATGATCCACCAAGGCACCGCGTGCAGTTGGCTGTCACCGTCCGGCAAGGGTCCCGGGCCACAGAAGCTCAGGAAGTCCTCCCAGGCACAGGGCGCGGCGGGGCCGTCGTTCGGCGCCCACCGCGTGGCCGTGGTGATGGCCACGGAATCGGAGACGGTGAACTCCCGTTTCTTCGGGTTCACATTGCGGATGAAGTAGTCGTTCGGCACGTCCTCTCCCGGCTCGATCACACCCGCGTCAACGGCAGCTTGGTTGGCCTCCTCGCCGGTGAGGAACTCTGCGTAGTCGATGCTGAGGTAGCGCACCCCGTCTTCCACCCAGACCCGATCGATGAAACCCATGCCTTTGATGTCACCGTTCGGGAGCCTGGTCTCGGCGCTGGAGAGCTGTTCAGCCTCGGTAGTCGTGGTGGGCGCCTCCGTTGTGGTGGAGGAGGTGCCGGGGGTCGGCACAGTGGTGCTGGTGGAAGCCGTCGTCGTTGTGGGCGCATCCGTTGTGTCGGTGGAAACGGTCGCGGCGGTAGTGGTGGAGTTCCCGGTGGTGGTCGTGGTCCCGGCGTCGTCACCGCAACCCGCCACGGCCACCACCATCGCGCACAACAATACGAACGCCGGTGGCAGCAGTCTCGGCAGCATGGATGGTCTCATGGTCTTACCCTCCCTGTCTTGGGTCGCTCTCCCGGCCCTTGCGCCTGATATACTACGTCAACACTATTACAGACACGGTTGTCCCCCGCGCTCTTTTGCCGAAGACTCGAATGGATCAACTGCGTCTACAATCGCAGTGCATCCTGAAAGACGCACGGCAAGGAGCTAACCGTTTCATGAATTTTGCTGAACTCGGCCTGGAACCAGGCCTCCTGAAGGCTGTAGAACGCCTCGGCTACACCGATCCCACCCCCATCCAAGAACAAGCCATACCCCTGGCTCTCACCGGACGCGATCTTCTGGGCTGCGCCCAAACAGGCACCGGCAAGACGGCGGCCTTCGTCCTGCCCGCGCTGCAGCTGACCCGCCGGCATCCGGAAGCCGGCGACGCAGAAACGACCGAACACGAGCCCCGTGCCCGCGACAACGGCCGTTCCGCAGGCCACGGGCGCCCCCGCCACGATGGTCGTGGCCGCGGCGGAACCGATGCTGCCGACCACCGCCTCATAAGCACCCTGGTGGTCACGCCCACCCGCGAACTCGCCGGCCAGATAGAGGAAGTGGGGCGCGACTGCGCAAAGTTCACCGGCCAGCGCGTCGCCGCCGTTTACGGCGGAGTGGGGTACGAACCCCAGCTCAAGAGATTGCGCAAGGGCGTCGATCTGCTGGTCGCCACCCCCGGCCGCCTTCTTGACCTCCATCAACGTGGCGATGTGGACCTCTCGCATGTCAAGATCCTCGTGCTCGACGAAGCCGATCGCATGCTCGACATGGGTTTCTGGCCTGACGTGCGCCGCATCCTGGC
>JAFGIH010000283.1 GCA_016929985.1 Thermoleophilia bacterium
AGATACGCCATGACGGCAGGTAGCAGCATCAGACGCACCAGGAGAGTATCGGCGATGATGGCCAAGGCTATCGCCAGACCAAGCATCTTGGTGGTGGCAATGCTCGTGAACGCGAACGCCCCCGTAACGATGACCACCAGAAGGGCAGCGCTGACGATGATGCGCCCCGTCCGCTCGATCCCGATAGTCACCGCTTCCCGGTTGTCAGCCGATCTGTGCCACCGCTCGTGCATGCGGGTGAGCATGAAAACCGCGTAGTCCATGGTGATACCGAACAGCACACACAGCATCACCACCCGGTCGACGGCGTCGATAGCTCCGGTGGACGTGAAGCGCAGGACCTTCTCCAGAGCATCGCCCTGGAACAGGATCACCAGCCAGCCATAACTCATGGCGATGGTCAAGAGATTGACTATCACGGCCAGCGCAGGCAGGGCCGCGCTGTGAAGGAGCAGAGCGAACACGATGAGGCTTGTGAAGACGATCCAGATGATCACCCAGGGCAGCCAGAAGTCCAACTCTTCTATGAAGTCGTAGTTGAAGGCCGTCTCTCCACTGATGTGCACCTCGTACCCGCTGGGGCCGTCGAGATCCATGAGCCTCTCGACCAGCTTCTGCGACTCGATGGAGTCGGGCGGGTTCTCCGACACGGCGCGATACAGCACCGCCCCTCGAGCGATGGAAGCCCTGATGAGTTGCTTGAACTGCTCTAGTTCCTCGGCTTTGATGGTCTGACCCGACTCGAGGGTGATGCCCTCGGGAGGCACGTCGAACCCATCCGGGTCGTTGAGCAACTGCTCGAACTGAGGCCAGAGCGCAGCCAGCCCCGAGGGGTCGGCAAGCCCCTCGATGGTGAACGGGCTGAGCACCGAAGCGACCCCCTGGACGTCCGCCACCTCTTGGCCGAACGTGAAGAGCTGCAGGGCGCGAGTCACACTGATGGCCTCATCACCTTCCCAGGTGAGGAGCACAGAGACGGGCGACAGCCCTTCCCGGTCGAAGCCCGCGTCGAGGATAGCCAAGCCCTGCCGCGACTCAGCCTCCTCGGGCAGTGTCTCAGACGAGGTCATCTGCGTCTTCATCATGGTGGCTGGAAAGGCGATCACCGCGATGAGGGCCAGCGACACGACGATGGTGACCCAGGGACGCCTGAGTATCGTCCGGGCCCACCATTTCCAGAACCGGCTCTCGTGAGCCTCGTGCAACTTGACCACCGGGAGTGAGTTCACGCGGTGGCCCAAGACCGACAAGATCGCCGGCATGAACGTCACCGAGGCCGCGACCGAGAAGAGCACGATCAGCGCGCCCCCGATCCCCAGGGACCGTATACCAGGCGAGGGGAAGAAGATCAGGCCGACCACGCCCACCAACACCGCGGCGCCGCTGTAGAAGACCGAACGGCCGGCGCGCGCTGTCGTCACCACCACGGCCTCTTTCACCGACGCCCCCCGATGCAACTCCTCGCGGAAGCGCCACACGATGAAGAGCCCGTAGTCGATGGCTACGGCCAGACCTAAGAGGGTGGCCACGTTCATGGAGAAGATGGACATGCTGGTCCCGAGAGCCGTGAGATACATAGCCCCCAGCGTCACAGTCACCGCGAGACCCCCCGTGATGACAGGTAGCACAGCCGAGACCAGGCTACCGAAGACGAATAGCAGCGCGATCAACGCCACCGGCAGTCCGTAGACTTCCACCCGCTGCAGATCGCGGAACGAGTAGTCGCTGATGTCGGCGAACACAGCCGGCTCTCCGGTCACGTAGGTCTTCAGCTCCGAGGTCTTCAGCGCCTCGCGGATCTCTTTCACCTCGCCCTGCACGGTCTGTTGAGGCGCTGAGAAATTGAGCACGGCCACGGAGGTCTTGCCGTCCTTCGAGATCAGCTGCGGACTACCCGTGCTCTCGTAGGTCTGGATGGTGTCGAGGTAGGCGATGCCCTTCCCCGCGACTTCCGCGAGCGCCGTCGCCTCGGCCAACTGGAACTCTTCACTGGTCGCCTCAAGCGTGTCGCTGGTGAAGAGGATGATAAGACTGGTGGGGCCCTGCGCGAACTTCTCCTCGATGAGGGCGCTCGCCTTCTGAGACGGCGATTCGGGGTCGGCGAACCCTCCGGTGAGCACGTCTTCAAGGAACGGCGTTGCGATCAGGCTGACGGCGAAGAAGGCGACCCAGATGCCTATCACGACCCATCTGAACCGATACGAGAACCTACCCAGGGCTTCGAACATGGCTGTTACCTTGACGTAGACGGGATGAGTAATGTCACGAACGCTTCGAGCACGCGGCGCGGGTCGGCCGACACCTGGTCGGACACCTCGCTTAGGTCGATGCCACTGATGGACACCATCCCGTGGACGAGAGCCCAGCAGCCGTATGCCAATTCAGCCGGAGATAGCTTCGGGTCGCTGCCGAAAACCCCTTGTTGAACCGCCTCGCGAAACGGCTCGGTGATGAGGCGCATAGCACCGAGCCCCACATCCGTGCCGCTCGACGACGGCAGCCCTTCCTGGGACGTCGCTAGTAGAACGCAGCGCAGATCCATGGGGTTATCCCGCCCGAAGTCCATGTAGGCCATCCCCAACTCCACCACCCGCTTGGGTAGGGGCAGGTCCGTCGGCACGCGCCGGAGATATGCGTCCAGGCGCTCGAACGACTCCGCGAACAGTGCCGCGACGAGCTCGTCCCGGCTGGAGAAGTACGTGTAGAGTGCGGCCGGGCTGAAATCAGCCCGTCGCGCGACCTGGCGCAGACTCACGGCTTCGGGTCCGACTTCCAGCATCAACTCCCGGGCAGCGACGAGGATCTCTTCTCTGGTATCGAGGCGCCGGCGATCACGCCGGGATAGTCCGCTGCGACCCTCCACTCAACACCCCATTAGTTCCGAACATAAATCGTTCAACAAAACAACGAACGGAACGGCGAACACTGTTCGCTCGCGATCTTATACTAGGTGCGGTCACGGGCGCAAGAGGTCTCACCGCGCGTTGGCGTCGTCCACGGACACGACGCGCTAGACTTAGGTCATGAGCGCCGCCGACAGACCCAGGAC
>JAFGIH010000284.1 GCA_016929985.1 Thermoleophilia bacterium
ACTCCCAATGAGGTGAAGATCAAGTACCTAGCGGACAATCACTTCGCGGGCCTCCTGGGGCAAGAGTTGCACGAGGCCATCACTGGGCACATCCGGAGCAAGCAGGCGGATCTCATCGGAGTGATGGAGGCTCAGGGCACCACGCCCCGGTGGCTGACGGACCTCATCGGTTCGCTGTGCGATCTCACTTCAGGGAGCGGCGACAAAGGCACCCCGGTGGTGCACATCCAAGGGTATTTTGACAGTTTCGCGGTGGAGGTCTAGATGAAGAGCACAGGACAATACGACTGCCTACTCGACCTTGTGACGAGGAGGCGCACCATCCGCCAATTCAAGCCCGACCCCGTGCCGGATGAGTACATCACCAAGATCATCGAGGTGGCGCGTTGGGCTCCCTCGGGCTTTCACACTCAGCCCTGGGAGTTCGTGGTCGTCAAGGACCCCGAGGTGAAGGCCAAGATCGTGGCGGCTCTCGACGATCACGGTCCGGCCATCAAAGACCCGGCTAAGAAGGACGTTCCGCGCGCCGGCTTCCGCGATGCGCCGGTCTTCATCCTCGCTCTGTGCGACTGGCGGGCCAAGGTCGGCCTGCCGTACGCCCCCCGCACCAACGAGGAGGCAGCTCCCCTCTACCAGTCCAGCATGGCCAACGCCTTCGTGTATATGCACCTGGCCGCCACCGCTCTGGGGCTGGGTTCCCAGTGGTACACGTCCACTTCGCGTCCCGGCGCCGAGCGCGCCATCAGGGAGATCGTCGGCATCCCGGAAGCCCTCACCATCTACGACATGATGGTGCTCGGCTATCCGGCGGCCGCGCCTGGCGCCAAGATCGTCCGGGACCTCGCGGAGATGGTGCATTACGATGCCTGCGGCGTAGAGGACTTCCGCACCGACGAGCAAGTGGAGGAGTACGCTCGGGTCACCAAGGCTTGGTGCATGGGAGAGCACTGAGAAACGCTGTCGGGGACCGGGCGGCCGCCGCGCTCCAACGTCCACCCAAGGTCTGACTGTAACCGGCTTGCTCGCGTGCGACCGTTGATGTAACGGAGACGCGGGCACCGGATCGGGGACTCTCGCCCACGCTCTGGATGGTCTTGAAGAGCGAGGGAGGGAGAAGCCTTGAATACCCCACGTAGGAGCTGTAGGAGCTGGTGGGCGGCCGTCCTGGGCGCCGCGATCGCCGGGGTAGCGATAGCGGCCTGTGTACTGCCTCGGGCAGGGGCGGCGGTGGCGGAGGTGCCCGAGGCCACCATCTCCACTGTGGCCACCATTACCGCTGCGGCCACCGTCATCGCTGTGGCCATTACCCCCACTGAGGTTGGCGTTGCCCGAGACGAGGGGCATGAGGCGGAGGACCTTTGGGATGCCACTCTCAGGTCATCGGTCGAGCAGGCGGCAAGCGAACTCGATTTCGAAGTCTTCTCTCTGGGGGACAGCTTCGGCGGCTATCCCCTGACCGAGATCCGTGTCAGGAACAACAGCCTCTACCTGTACTACAGGTTCGATCCCTCCTCGGCCGAAGCAGAAGCCGCGAACTGGGAAGGTTTCCTGATCAGAGAGTTTTCCACAGCCGCCAATGCGACCCACATCGGGGAACTCCGAGCGGCGTATCCGGTCGTCGGCCACGACGCTCGGCGCGCGTCGCGCTACGAGGTGAGAAGAGGGGCGGGGCGTAACCGCTCCTTGATCATGACGCAGCGCAAAGGCACCACCTTGATGGTGACGATGTTCGTCAACCCCGACCCCGCTGCTCTTGCAGACGCCGCGGACGCTCTCAAGGAGGCGGTCCGATGAAGCCTTTTCTCGAGCGTGTGACGATAGTGGCCGTCTTGGCGATCATGGCGCTCTGCACGCTTTTCTCCGCGGGAGCGGCTCAGGCCGACACCTACCACAGTCCCGCGTCCTGGATGGCCTCGCTGAGCTTTGACGGCAGAGACAACAACGATCGGGGTGAGAGCTGCTTTCCAGTTCGGAGCAGTTCGGGCCGTCTCATCAACAGCTACCCGGCCTATTGTGGTTACAACGGGTACAGCGCGATAGATGTCGAAGACGCAAGCGAGACCTACGTCCCCTACTACATCGGTAGCAGTGCATGCGGCCGGTCCTACGAGAACAACCTGATCAGCTCACTGCATCCCAGCAACCAACGACCCGCGGTCTACTGGAGACAACGCGACCTTTCGACCTTCGCGTGCCCGAGTTGCGGCCGGTACCACAGTGGCTGGCACGCCTATGAGTACTGGCTCTACTACGCTGTGAATCCCACCGACTACTGGTTGTATCCACAGCACGACCAAGACTGGGAGAAGTACCACGTCTACTTCTGGTACGACCAGCCGGTCGCGGTGCGACTGAGCAATCATCACGCGTTCCTGAGCTTCGATTGGGCACAGTTTGAATTGGACGGCCTGATCGAGGGCAACACTCACTTGAAGCTGAGTATTGAGGGAGAGGGCGGCAAGTGCGGTTCCCACGCCTTCGTCTATGACAAGTACAACCAGGACGGGGTCCGGATCAGATACGACGGTTATATCACTGCGAGAAACGGAACGCTGGTCTATGGGAACGGCACCGTCCAGCCATGGACCGTCTTCTCCAACGATCCATACGCCAATGGAGTGACGTCTTACACTCTTGCCCCGCAGACCTACTACAAGGGAGACCCCGAGATCACCGGTAGTGGAGAGTATTCCGACGGTATGCCCGCTCCCTGGCAGCGTACCGACTGGAACTCACCACCCGGCCCGTACTGTCTGTGGGGCCTGTAGTTCGCGGCGCCAAGGAGGTGTCGGTGAGGCGGACCCGCATGAGGAAACCGTCCTGGCCCCTGGCCGTCGCCGCCCTGGCCCAACTGATCGCCCTCGTCATTGCCGGCTGCGGATCGCCAACGACCGCCTTGCTCGACGAACTCCGCGAGGTCGGAGGCGCCGTCTCCTTCACCGTCTACTATCTGGGGGCCGAATACCAAGGGGCACCGATATCCGATGTCCGCACAGAGGGGGACGATGAACGCCTCACGGTCGGCATCGAGTATCGCCGGCCGGAGCAGGGCGTCATGCTCACCGTGCAGATCCGCGAGTACGGCTCCTGGGTCTTGGAGCACGACAAGCCCTATGTTGGCTGGGAACTGGTGCGCGAGATGCAGGTGGACGGCCATCGCGACCGGGTGTACCGGGGGGCGAGCGCTGCTGACATCCTCTACTACCTGGCTCAGAGGGGGTCGACTGAAGTGATTCTCATGGGGTTCACCGACACAGCTGGCTATATGACCGAGGAGCAGCTCGCCGAGATGGCCTCGTCTCTGGTCCCCGTGCGTTGAGACCAACCGACCGGCCCGCCGGGAGTTGTGATCAGTCCATCCGCCTGGTGCTGTATCGTAGGGGACCGTCGTAGCCCTAGGCGGC
>JAFGIH010000285.1 GCA_016929985.1 Thermoleophilia bacterium
CGCCGTGCTGGCTAACTCCGGCCACGAGCCGTTCGGCCTGGTGGGACTCGAGGTCATGGCCGCAGGAGGCATAGCCTTCGTAGGATCCACCGGTGAGGACTACGCCGTGCCGTTCCTCAACTCGGTCGTCCTTGATACCGAGGACCCTGCCGAGATCGACATAGCCCTGCACTTCCTGCGCACACATCCCGAAGTGGCGCAGCGGCTGCGCTCCGACGCCCAAGAGACAGCCCGCAGTTTCACCTGGGAGAACGTCATCGTAGACACCCTGCTCGGCAAGCTGGAGTATGTCTCGCTGCGGCAACTGGTCACGCCGCCCCAGCAGAGCACCCCAACGGAGGGCTGCACGGCACCCGGTCCGGCCGCTGACGATGCTCCCCGGACCGCCGACGTCGCAGCGGGCGACGCGTCCGGCGGTGACGCCCCGTCCGCCAACACTGTAGAATCGCAGGCCTACGGAGGGGAGTCCGTCTCCCGCAAGCTCGCGGTGAAACCCCGCAAGACCGCAGAGTAAGGGAGAACCGTGGCCGAGAACCTCGTCACTTACTGCGTCATCCATCAGCCCCGGCGCATCAAGCTGCCGGCGCAGGTCATCCCGCCCGGCACAAAGCCCGGCGCTATGGCCCCCTTTCTGTTCGACGACCAGATGAACCGGCGCTACTTCGACAAGGTGGCCCGCTGGTGTTACTACCCCGCCACGGAGATGTTCATCGACATGCTCGACCAAGGGTTCAAGCTTGGCATCGGCTTCTCGGTGAGCTTCCTGTGGCAGCTCCGTCATTGGGACCGCGCCCTCGCCGAACGCTTCCGCACGTTGGTCAGCCATCCCCACTGCGAACTGGTGGGCGTGGAGCCTTACCACAGCTTCGCTTTCGCCATAGACATCAAGCTCTTCCAGAAGGAGATGCTCCGCGGTAAGACCTACGCCGAGGAGTTCTTCGAAAAGGAGATCCGGGTCACCGACACCACCGAGATGGTGATGAACAACGAGATCTACTACGCCCTGCTGCAGTGTGGCTACAGCGCAGGCGTGCTGGACGGGCGCCCCTGGGTGATGGAGTGGCGCGAACCCACTCACATCTACTGCCACGGGGGCCGCGATCTGGCCTTGTTCTGCCGCCACCACGAACTGTCCGACGATGTGGGCTACCGGTTCAGCAACAAGACCTGGGCTGGATACCCGCTCAAGGCCGAGGCTTACGCGTCGGATCTGCGCAAGGCGTGGGGAGACCTGGTCTTCATCGGCTGGGACTTCGAGACCTTCGGCGAACATCACAACGTCGACACCGGCATCTTCGACTTCATGCGGGCTCTCCCTGCGCAATTGAAGAGGCATGGCGTGCGCCCGCTCCTGCCCAGCGAGGCTCTGGAGGAGTTCGGCATAGCCCACCTCCCCGATCTCCCGCTGCCCGAGTTCGGCACCACGTGGGCGGGCTCGGGGGGCATGGAGTTCTTCCTCGGCAACGCGTCGCAGCAGGCGATATTCCGCATGATGCACTCAGTTCTGCATAAGGCCCGCCTGACCGGTTCCAAGACCCTTCTCGACCTGGCTCTCTGGCTCCTTCAATCCGACAACCTGCACCTCATCCAGTGGGCGGGCCGCTCGGGCTCGGAGGCCGAGGTCTCGGCGTACTTCACACCCAATGAATGGTGGGACCTAGGACCAGACAGGATCCTGACGGAGCAGCAGCGCGTGTACACCAACTTCATCCGGGCGATGGATGTCTACGTCTGAGCCGCTGCACGTAGCCTTCGTATGGCACATGCACCAGCCGTACTACCGGTCGGCGCGTACCGGCGCTTTCGACATGCCCTGGGCGCGGCTGCACGCGCTGAAGGACTATCTCGACATGGTCGAGATGCTGGCGGACTACCCGGATCTCCACCATACCTTCAACCTGGTGCCCTCGCTCGTGGAGCAGCTCGAGGACTATGCCGGCGGTCAGTTCTTCGACGTCTACTGGGAGCACACCCTCAAGCCCGCCGACCAGCTTGACCCAGCCGCGCGCGCCTTCATCGTCGAGCGCATGTGCGAACGCTCCGACCACCCCCGCGCACGGACCCATGCACGATACGGTGAGCTCGCGAGCAAGCGGGAGGCGCATGCCCATCATGGCTGGGAAGCCTGCGCCGGCGCCTTCACCGATGACGAGCTCCGGGATCTGCAGATATGGTTCGATCTTGCCTGGTTCGACCCCCGGGCCTTGGAGTCAGGCCCTCTGAGCGAGTTGGTAGCGAAGGGCCGCCACTTCAGCGAAGACGACAAGCAGGTCATTGCCCACGCCCAGGCCGACATCCTGGCCCGGACGCTACCCGCATACCGAGACGCTGCTCGACGCGGCCAAGTGGAGTTGTCCACGTCTCCGTATTTCCACCCCATCCTCCCTCTGCTGGCCAACACCGACTCCGCCCGGATCGGCGCCCCTCAGACACTCCTGCCCCCGAGGCGTTTCGCTCACCCCGAGGACGCAGCCGAGCATGTCCGCACCGCACTGGCCAAGCACGAACTGGTCTTTGGCGACCGGCCGCGGGGTATGTGGTGCTCGGAACAGGCTGTGGGCGAAGATATGCTGCCTCTCCTGATGGATGCCGGCCTCTCCTGGACCATCTCCGACGAGACTGTGCTGGCCCGCTCCCTGGCCGGTGCGGCCGGGCTCGGCTCTCGCGCCCTCACGCCCCACTCGCTCTACACGCCCTTCCGGCTGGAGCGTGAAGGCAGCGAGATCGCGATGGTGTTCCGA
>JAFGIH010000286.1 GCA_016929985.1 Thermoleophilia bacterium
CGGCCGCGGCACGCGCACGCCGGCCACCACGTCTTCGCCCTGGGCGTTCATGAGGAACTCGCCATAGAAGAAGTTCTCGCCGGTGGACGGATCCCGGGTGAAGGCCACGCCGGTGCCGGAGGTCTCACCCTTGTTGCCGAACACCATACTCTGCAGGTTCACCGCGGTGCCCAGATCATCGGGGATACCCTGGGTGCGGCGGTACACCTTGGCGCGGTGGTTGTCCCAGCTCTTGAACACGGCGATGATGGCCATGTGGAGCTGCTTGAGAGTGTCGGTGGGGAACTGCTCGCCGGCCTTCTCGCCCAGGATCTTCTTCAGCCTGACGGTCAGGTCGCGCAGGTCGTCGGCGGTGAGATCGGTGTCGAGCTTGGCGCCCACCTCAGCCTTCTTGGTGGTGAGAGCGTCCTCGAAGGCTTGGGAGTCGACCCCCATGACCACGTCGCCGAACATGCTGATGAAACGGCGGTAGGAGTCGTAGACGAAACGCGGGTTGCCGGTGGCCTGCACCATGCCTTCCACCGTCTCGTCGTTCAGGCCCAGGTTGAGGACCGTATCCATCATGCCCGGCATGGAGAACACAGCGCCCGAGCGCACGGAGAGCAGAAGGGGGTTCTTGGGATCGCCCAAGGTCTTGCCGGTCAGCTGCTCAAGGGCGTGTAGGTGCTCCTCGATCTCCTCCTTGAGCCCAGCCGGATACTCCCCATGGGTGGAATAGTAGACACAGCCCGCGGTGGTCACGGTGAAACCGGGGGGCACGGGTATCCCCAGCCCGGTCATCTCCGCCAGATTGGCCCCTTTGCCCCCCAAAAGAGGCTTCATGGAGGCGTTGCCCTCGGAGAAATCGTAGACGTACTTGGTGGGGCTCATCTGACCTTACTCCCTTCGAGATCACGCGGCGGTGCCGCGACTGCGACCATCCGCAAACCCGGTAATTCTAACCAAGCGGACGGCTGTTGGGAAGCACCCTCCCGGCCGGGGGCGCTCCTGCCCCGGGAACCGACTGGTGTGCTATGGTATTTAGGTCTCAGAGTACCCTCGAGAAGAAAGGAGTCAGCATGCCCGAGCGCGCATTGGCTCAAGCTCGGGAGCGACGCGACTTCGAACGGACCGCCTCCATCATCTCGGCGGCCCTGACCGTAGTCGGCAGTTCGGATCTGGCCATGAAAGGCCTCAACGCAGCCGTGAAACGCACGGCCAAATCGGCACAGCAGAATCTCATCGCCGAATGGCTCAAAGACTACACGGCGCCAGGCACACCCGGCAACACGTTCTTTAAGAACATCCGTCATCTTCATCCTAATGTACGTAAGCGCTTCGTTGCCGGGATGATCGCCAACTTCTTCATGCGGGATCCAGAACTGACAAAAGCTCTCAAAGAAGAGTACGGCGTCTATTCACCTACAGCCATCCTCATCAGCCCGACCATGCGCTGCAACCTCCGCTGTGTGGGTTGCTTCGCAGCGATGTACGACAACGAGGAAGACCTCACCGAAGAAGAGGTCGACGGCATCATCACCCAAGGCGAGGAGATCGGTTCCCGCGTGTGGGTCATGCTGGGCGGCGAGCCGTTCATCTGGAGGCCCCTGCTCGACATCGCCGAGCGCCATCCGGAATCGGTCTTCATGGTGTTCACCAACGGCACTCTGATCAACGACCGCGTCGCAGATCGCATCATCGAGGTGGGCAACGTCTGCCCGGTGATCAGCATCGAAGGCGGCAAGGCCTCCACCGACGCCCGCCGTGGCGAGGGCACGTACGACCGCATCATGGCGGCGTTCGACCGTTTGCGCGAACGGGGCGCCATGGCCGCCTTCTCCTGCACGGCGACCAGCCAGAACGTCGAGGACATCACCTCGGACGAGTTCGCCCAGCTCATGGTAGATAAGGGCGCCTTCTACGGCTGGTACTTCTTGTACATGCCGATCGGACGCGACCCTGACCTGAGCCTCATGCCCACCCCCGAGCAGCGCGTCCAGCTACGCACGGGAGTCATCAAGATCCGCGCGAACTACCCGTTGCTGGTGGCCGACTTCTGGGGTGACGGCACGCTTACCGGCGGATGCCTCTCCGGCGGACGCAAGTACCTACACATCAACAACAAGGGCGACGTAGAACCGTGCATCTTCGCCCATTTCGCGGTGGACAACATCAAAGAAAAGTCTCTCATCGACTGCCTGGCTTCCGACTTCTTCAAGGATCTCCGCGGGATGGCTCCCTACGGCAAGAACGTGTTGCGGCCCTGCCCCATCATCGACCATCCCACCGTGTTGAAGACGGCGGTCGAGCGGAACGGTGCGTACCCCACGCACGAGGGCGCAGAGTCATTGTTCGCTGAGCTGCATCCTGGGCTTCTGAAGTACGCGGCCCATGTTCAGGAGGTCGTCGACCCGGTGTGGGAGAAGGACGTTCCTTGGGCCCAGACCTGGCTCGCGAGCGATCCTGACTACCAGCGGCGGCTGAGCCGCGGCGCCGATGCCGACGAACTCGCCGACGAGGCGGGGGCGGAGACTACCGAAGAGGTGGCTTCCCGCAACTGAGAAGGTCTTCGGACACGCTGCGCGGCTGCGTGACGCAGCCGGCTTGAGAAGCTAGAGAAGGGGGCGCCGCGAGGCGCCCCCTTTCATGTCCAAGTACGTTCGCCGACCGGTCTCAGCCCTGCACCAGCTCCAGCCAGGCGACGCTGCGCACAGTAGCCGCGATGGCGGCCAACTGGCGCAGCCGATTGAGCCGTACCGCTTCGTCCTCGGCCATCACCAGCACCGCGTCGAAGTAGGCATCGACGGCCGGCCGCAGCGCGGCGAGCGCGGCGAGCGCGTCACCGTACTCCTGGGCGGCGACTGCGGGAGCGACCTTGCCTGCCGTCTCCTGCCAAGCCTTGAACAGCGCGGACTCGGCGTCGACCTGGAACAACGCCGGCGCAACGCCGCTGTCGACCGCGTCCGGGGCGGCGGCCGCTTCGGCCGGAAGCTTCTTGGCCAGGTTGGAGGGCCGGGAGAACACGGTCACTAGGTCTTCCCAGCCGGCGCCGGCGCGGAACTCGTGTAGCGCCAGGGCGCGTACCCGCAGGTCGAGGAAGTCGCGGGAGGTGGGCAAGACGGCATCCACCGTGTCGCGCGCCAGTCCCTCGTCGGCGAGGGTCTTGGCCAGGCGTTCGAGCACGAAGGCCGTGGCTTCAGGAATCACGCTCGCGCGCTCCACCAGATCTGGGAACCGCTCGAGTTCGTCGTAGGCGCGGGCGAGCAACTTCTCCACGTCGTAGTGCAGCCCATGCTCCATGGCGATGGCCACCATGCCGGCCGCGGCCCGGCGCAGGCCATACGGGTCCTTGGAGCCCGAGGGGGGCTCCCCGCAGGCGAAAGCGGCCACTATGTTGTCCACCTTCTCCGCCGTCGCGAGAAACGCGCCCGGGACGGTCACCGGCACCACGCCGCCGGCTGCGTCGGGGAGGAACTGCTCCCGGATGGCTTGGGCCACCTCAGGGTGATGCCCTTCCATGCGTGCGTACGTCTCGCCCATGACACCTTCCAGATCGGCGAACTCGCGCACCATGATCGACACCTGGTCGGCCTTGGAAAGCCGGGCGGCTTCGAGCGCACGTTCCCGCGACTCCGCGGGAGCGCCCGCCACCTCTGTCAGGTACGCGGTGAGGGCGACCAGACGGTCGGTCTTGTCTTTCATGCTGCCAGCCTTGACATGGAACACGATCTTGCCCAGTTGAGACGCCATGGCCTCCAGACCGGTAGCCTTGTCCTTCTCGAAGGAGAACTCCGCGTCCTCGATGCGACCCTCCAGCACCCGTTCGTTGCCGGCTGTGATCTCATCGAGATACGCGGGGTCGCCGTTGGATACATAGAGAAAACGCTCGGAGAGGGTGCCATTTCTGTCCACCAGCGGGAAATACCGCTGATGCGACTGCATGGCTGTTTCCAGGACCTCGGCGGGGAGCTCCAAATGCTGGGCCCCGAACCGTCCCTCGGCCACGGTGGGGTTCTCCACCAGGAAGAGGATCTCTTCCATCTTGCCGTTCGGATCGATGACCTCCAGACCGTGGCCGGCCGCCCGGCGTCTGAGCTCGGCCCACATCATCTGCTCGCGCTCGCGGTGGTCGACCATGACGGCCACCGACCGCATGGCATCCAGATAATCGGCGGGCCGCGCGATGTCCACCGGTCCGCCCAGCCAACGGTGCCCCATGCTCGTCCGTCCGGAGTCCAACCCGGCATACGAGAAGGGGATCACCGTCTCGCCCCACAGGGAGACCAGCCAGCGGATGGGGCGGGAGAAGCGCACGTCGCGGTATCCCCAGCGCATGTTCTTGGGGAAGTACATGTCACGCACGATCTTGAGGCAGATGTCGGGGAGCAGCCCGGCGGTCGGCCGGCTCTCGCTCTGAGTCACGTAGTAGACGAAGCAGCGACCGCCCTCCTCGCGCGTCACCAGGTCGGCCGGCGTGACGCCCTTGGCCCGGGCGAAGCCCTCGCAGGCCTTGGTGGGCTTGCCCTCGGCGTCGAAAGCGGCCTCGATGGCCGGCCCACGCTGCACATTCTCGCGTGGCGCCTGTTCGCCGGGCACGTTCTTGATCATGACGGCGATGCGTCGGGGCGACACCATCACATCGACGTCCTCGGCCTTGACCTCCACACCTTCGGCGGCGAAGAGGCCCGCGACCCGGTCGGGCAGCAGGTCGATGGCCGCGCGACAGGCCGACGCCGGCATCTCTTCCACCCCGATCTCGAGAAGGAAGTCGCGACTCCCACGATCACCTGCAGCCAGCCAGGCCAGGGTGTCGGTCGCGGCGGCCAGAGCGGACGCGCCGGGCGCCGAAGTGGCGCTGTCCGCGACCGCCGCCTGCACTCCGCCGCCGTCCTCCCCTGCCTCCAGCTGGGCCGCATACATCTCGGCCACTCTGCGGGCTATGTTGCGCACCCGGGCTATGTAGCCGGTGCGCTCGGTCACGCTGATGGCGCCACGGGCATCCAGCAGGTTGAACATGTGCGAAGTCTTCAGCACGAAGTCGTACGCCGGCCGGGTCAGCCCCCGCTCCAGACAGCTCTCGCACTCGCGCTCGTAGTCGACGAACGACCTCTGCAACAGGCCGATGTCCGCCAGCTCGAAGTTGTAGACCGACCACTGCGCCTCGTTGGTGCGGTACACGTCGCCGTAGGTGACGCCCGGCACCCATTCCAGATCGAAGGCGCTGTCGATACCCTGCAGGTACATGGCCAGCCGCTCGGTGCCATAGGTCAGTTCCACACTGGGAGGATCGAGGTCGATGCCGCCCACCTGCTGGAAGTAGGTGAACTGAGTGCACTCCATTCCGTCGATCCACACCTCCCAGCCCAGGCCCCAGGCGCCCAACGTAGGCGACTCCCAGTCGTCCTCCACGAACCGCACGTCGTGCTTGGAGAGATCGATGCCCAGGTGCTCGAGGGAGGCGAGATAGAGGTCCTGGATGTCGTCCGGGCACGGCTTGAGGATCACCTGGTACTGATAGTAGTGGCCCAGCCGGTAGGGGTTCTCGCCGTAGCGGCCGTCGGTGGGACGGATGGAGGGTTCTACGTACGCCACCTTCCAGGGATCGGGACCGAGCACTTTGAGGAAGGTGGCCGGGTTGAAGGTCCCCGCCCCGACCTCGGTGTGATGCGGCTGCCAGATGATGCAGCCCTTCTTGGCCCAATAGTCCTGCAGGCCCAGGAGCACGTCCTGGAATGTCGGTCTGTTCGCTTTCATTTTAGAAGTCCGTTGTGAAGGTGGTTTCTGTTGACGGCGTGATGATCATGGTCGTCGTGGTGGTCGGCGGCTCGGTGGTGGTAGGCGGCTCGGTGGTAGTGGTGGTCGTGGGGACTACGGCGACGAGGAGTTCGATGTAGCTGCCCTTCTCTACCAACTCGCCCGCCGGAGGATCTTGCTGAATGACCACTCCCGGCGCGAAGTCGGGGGTCTCCCACGGAGTGATCCTGTGGTTCAATCCGTACGTGGCGAGCTTGGCCAGAGCCTGGGCCTGAGTCAGACCGGCAAGAGATGGGACCTTCACCGTGGTCTCCTCGGGGGCGTTGCTCACGTAGATGGTCACCGCGGATTGGTGCTCCACCTTCTCGCCCTCCTTCGGGTTCTGGTCGACCACCTGGCCACCGGGCTCGGTCGACTGGATGGGTTGCGGATCGGCCACCAAACCCATGCTGGTGAGAAGAGCCTCGGCGACGGCCTGGGTCTTGCCGATGAGCAGGGGCACAGCAACGGTGTCGCTGGCTACGGCGATGACGATGGTCACAGTCTGTCCGGCCTCCAGGAACTCACCGGCCGCCGGATTTTGGCGTATGACAGTGCCCGGCATCTTGTCGTCGTTGGCCTCTTCTTTGATATCGACCTCCAACTTGAGGTTGCCCAGCTCGTTGGCCGCTTTGATCCCGTCTTTGCCGACCAGATCGGGCACCTGGACCTTGCCCCTGCCCGAAGAGATGTAGACCTTGACGACCTCCCCCTTGGCCAGCTTGTTGCCCTCTTCGGGATCTTGCCGCGATACCTTGCCTGCCGCCACTTCAGCATCGGGCTGGGTGCCCTCGTTCTGGAACTTGAGATTGGCGTTCTCAATCGCGTCCTTGGCCTGCTGCTCCGTAAGGCCTACGACCCCGGGCACCACCATCAACTCCTGCTCCGCATTGCCCCAGTTGGAGAAGATCGCGTATGCGGCGCCCGCCAGAGCGAGGATGAGGACGATCACCAAGATCCACGGCCACACGTTCGACTTGCGAGGCTCGTCATAGTAGGGCTGCGGCACCACCGGCTCGCGATCGACATCGCGGCGGCGGATCTGGGTAGCCTGCATCCCGGCGGCCGAGGCGGCGGACGCAGCCTCAGCGGGACTCATGACGCGGGTGCTCTCCTCGACGAAGGCGGCGGGCACAGCGACGGGTTCGCCATCCTGGACCCTCTGTAGATCCTCGTGCATAGCCTGCGCAGTAAGGTATCGCTCGATAGGGTGTTTGCCGAGGGCTCGCAAAATGACCGCTTCGAGGTTCTCGGGAACGTCGGGGACGATGCTGCGCGGCGGTGCCGGCTGCTGGCTCACGTGCTGCATGGCGATGCTCACCGGATTGTCGCCGCTGAAGGGCAGCTTGCCGGTGACCATCTCGTACATGACCACGCCCAGCGAGTATAGGTCGGAGGCGGCCTCCACCGGCTGGCCCTTCGCCTGCTCGGGGGAGAGGTAATGGGCCGTCCCCAGGATGGATCCTGCCTCGGTCATGGTGGAGGCGCTGCCGGCCCGGGCGATGCCGAAGTCGGTCACTTTCACCCGGCCGTCGTTGTCGACGATCATGTTCTGCGGCTTGATGTCGCGGTGGATGACGTCCCGTCTGTGAGCGAACCGCAAAGCCTCCACTATCTGCGTGGAGATAGACAGCACCAGATCGGGCGCCAGCGGCGCGTACCGCACGATGATCTCTTTGAGGGACCTGCCCTCGAGGTACTCCATGGCTATGTAGTAGGTGCCTTCCGCCTCGCCCCGGTCGTAGATCTGCACGATGTTGGGGTGATTGAGGCTGGCGGCGCTGCTCGCCTCGCGGCGGAAGCGCTCCACGAACTGCTCGTCGTTGGCGTAGCGCCCCGAGAGCACCTTCAAGGCGACCTGGCGGCCCAGTAGACGGTCGTTCGCCAGGTAGACGTCGGCCATGCCGCCGCTACCCAACTTGCGGATGACCTCATAGCGATCGTCGAATACTCTGCCTATCAAGGTTCTACCGTCCTTGGCCGCTCTCGTGCACTTCTGGTCAACTCGTCAGACGTGTCGCGCAATACTACCCTACCTAGAAGGCTGGGAGCCTCAAAGACCGAGAGCCGCGGCCATGACCTGCCGCGCTATGGGAGCCGCGACGCTCCCCCCAGCGCCCCCGTTCTCGACCAGCACCGCCACGACCACCCTCGGGTCGTCGGCCGGCGCAAAGCCCGCGAACCAGGCGTGCGGCTCGTCGTCGGTCACTTCCGCGGTCCCTGTCTTGCCCGCCACCTGGACGCCGTCCAGGGCGGCCGCGGTTCCCGTGCCGCTCTTGACCGCCTGCACCATGAGATCACGCACGGTGGCGGCCGTGTCGCTTGAGATGGGCCTCAGCCATACGTCCGGGTTGGTCTTGTCGAGCACGCTGCCGTCGCGCTGGACTATCTGGGCGACCAGATGCGGCTTCATGATCTGGCCGTCATTGGCCATTGCCGAAGTCACCAAGGCGATACAGAGCGGGCTGGAAAGAACCTCGCCTTGCCCATAAGAAACCTGGGCGAGATGCGCTTTGTCGATGTCGTCGGCCGACGGAAACGAGCTTACGGCGCCACCCATCTGCCAGGGAAGCCCAGTGTTGAAGCCGAAGTTCCCCGCGTACCTGGCCAGCGCGTCGGCCCCCAGCGCGACGCCCACCTTGGCGAAGGTGGTGTTGATGCTGCTGGCGAAGGCCTTGGCGAAATCGTGCTCGCCGTAGACCCTGTCGCCGTAGTTGTTCACCTCGAAGCCCCCAGCCTTCACGCTCCCGGTATCGGTGAACTCGGTGTCGGAAGTGACGGTGCCCTCTTCCAGAGCGCCTCCGGCAACGACCATCTTGAACACCGATCCCGGCGGGTAACGTCCCTGCACTGCGCGGTTCAGAAGCGGCGTGCCGGCGTCTTGGTTCAGGTCACTCCAGACCTTGTCGATGACGTTCGGGTCATACCGCGGGTACGACACCATCGCCAGGATCGCGCCGGTCCGCGGGTCGAGCGCCACCACCGCGCCCTTTCTCTCCCCGAGGGCTTCAGCCGCCGCCCGCTGCACACCCACGTCGATGGTGAGCTTGAGGTCGGCGCCCTCATGGGTCTTGTCCAAGAGCTGATCCCAATAGCTGGTGATGCCCAGCAGACCGGACTGGCCGGACAGCTCCTCGTTGTACACACGCTCGACACCCGCCCGGCCGTAGCGCTGGCTGCTGTACCCCAGCCACGGAGAGGTGAGATCGCCCTCGGGGTACTCCCGTAGGTAGTACTCGTTCTCCAGACGGTTGACGGCCAGTTGCACCCCGTCGGCGGACAGGATCGATCCCCTGTCGACCTTCATCTCGGCGGCGATGGCCCGTGTGTTGGCGGGGTTCGTCTGCAGCTTGGGAGCGGCGAACACCTGGACATAGGTGAGCTGCACCAGCAGCGCCAAGAAGAGGAGCGTGAAGAAGAGATAGAGACGCCGCAGCGGCCTGCCCACTTATCCGCCCGCCCGGTCGCTCGCCCTCAGTAACAGGGCGAGAAGTATGAAGTTGGTCAAGATGGAACTCCCCCCGTAGCTCACGAAGGGCAGGGTGATCCCCGTCAACGGGATGAGCTTGATGACCCCTCCGATAATGAGAAAGGCCTGTAAAGCGAAAATGCTCACGAGCCCGGTGGCCAGCAGACGCGCGAAGTCGTCCTTGGCCTGCACGGCGACCCGCAGACCCCGGTAGGTGAAGATCAGGTAGAGCAGAACGATCCCCACCGCGCCCACCAAGCCCAGCTCTTCTCCGATGGCCGAGAAGATGAAGTCCGTCTCGAGGTTGGGGATGATCGTGCGCCCCGACTGCATGATGAGATACCCCTCGCCCAGCCCCCGGCCGAACAGGCCACCCTCCGCCAGAGCGAACAGAGACTGCACGATCTGGTAGCCCCGATCGCTGGGATCCTGCCAGGGGTCCAGCCAGATGTCCACGCGCAACTGCACATGGGGGAAGACGAAGTAGAGAAGGGTGGCGCCCGCGAAGAACATCACCAAGCCCACCAGCACGTAGAAGAAACGTGCAGTGGCCACGTACAGAAGAGCGAGGAGAGCGCCGAAGAAGAGCAGGCTGGTGCCCAGGTCTTTCATGAAGATCATGAGCGCCATGGAAAGAGCCCACACCGTGAGGAGGGGCGCAAGGTACCGGAAAGGCGGCAGGGGGACGCCCAGCACGCGGCGGGTGCTCACGGTGAGGGCTTCCCGGATGTCCACGAGGTACGCGGCGAAGAAAATGACGAGCAGTATCTTGCCGATCTCCGCCGGCTGGAAGTTGATCGGCCCGAAATCGACCCACAGACGCGCCCCGTTGATCTCACGCCCGAAGATCGCCGTGCCGAGCAAGAAGAGCAGCCCCAGAATGCCGATGGCGTACCGGTAGCGCTGCAGCCAGTTCAGGTTGCGCACGAAGGCCAGTACCAGCAGGAACGCCACCAACCCCACCACCAGCCACATGGCCTGCTTGCGTGCCAGGTCCTCGTTCAGCCGATACAGCAGGATGATGCCCAGCGTGGACAGCAGAGCCGTGATCGGAAGCAGATACGGATCGGCATGGACGGCCAGGAACCGGCGTCCGATGTGCGCGATCAAGAACAGGACCAAGAACAGGCCGCCGTAGATGAGCGAGGTCCACGTGAGGGTGGATGCCTTCTGGGTGTACACCAGGGCGAACCCCAGTGTCGTGAGAACCAGAGCCGGTATCAGGAATACGAGCTCGCGGTTGCGCAGGCTCACTGTGGTAAGACCAGCCCCTGGAGGAACTCCTGCCCATCCTCCTTACTGATCAGCTCGTGAGCATCGATCTGCTCCCTGATGTGCGGTGCCAGAGAGGCGTAGTCGACGGGGCTCAGTTGGACGACTCTTGAGAGTTCGATGCCCAGCACCTTGCCCGGCAGCCCGTGATACAGAGCCACAGTGCCGTCATCGTATTGGCCGACATAATAGGCGCCCGAGTTGTAGACGGCGAACCCGGCCACAGCGGCCGCCAGGACCAATACAACCGCCAATGTCAAGAACAGCCACAGACGTCGCTTCTTCTTGCGGGGCTTCGCCGGTGCGGCCGGAGTCTCAGCCGCGTTCAGAGCGACCGGCTGCGGCACCGATTCTGGTTCCGGCGTAGCGGCCGCGTCCGCAGTGGAGGCCGGCGATAGCTCTGCGACCAGCTGCTCGACCGGCTCGGCTTCGATGTCCGCGACCGGCGAGCCGGCCGCCGGCGCGTCGCTCTCCGAGCGCGAGGCGACCGGGCGCATCGACGGGAGACTCAGACCCAGGCGCCCCCGGACCGCCGCTCCGGCCCGTCTGGCCCGGTGTGACGACGCAGACACGCCGGCTCCACGGTCGCTGGGACCGAAGAGGATCTGGTCGCCCCCGAACGGGGCGCCGGGACGCTCCGCGGTCATGTCATCTTCGCCGTCCTCGCCGTCAGGGAGAACCTCCACGACGATCACCGTGACGTTGTCCTCACCCCCGCCCGCCAGGGCCGCCTTCACAAGCAGCTCGGCTATCTTCTGCGGCTCCTCATCGCGGCCCAGCAACTCCTCGATCTCGGAGTCGCCGATCATGCCGGTCAGACCGTCGCTGCATAGGACTACGCGGTCGCCGGGAACCACCGGTATCTCCAACAGATCGGGGTCGACCTCGCCCACGGTGCCGAGCGCGCGGGTGATGACGCTGCGGTGAGGATGCACGGCCGCTTCGGCGGGAGTCAGCTCTCCCCGGCGCACCATCTCTCCCACCCAGGAGTGATCCTCGGTGAGCTGAGTCAGCTCGTCGCTGTGGAGGATGTACGCGCGGGAGTCGCCGACGTGAGCCAGAGTGAGATACCCGTCTCTGATCAACGTAGCAGTGAGCGTGGTGCCCATCCCCATGAGATGAGCCTCGCCGGCGCCCCGCTGAGCGATGGCCTGGTTGGAGCTGCTTATGGCGGCCCGCAGATCCTGCTGCCCGGCGGTGGCCGGATTGAGACCCAGGAGTCCCAAGCAGGCCATCTGCGAAGCCACTTCTCCGCCGCGCGCGCCACCCATGCCGTCACACACGACGTACAGCCCCCGGCGAAGCAGAAAAGAATCCTCGTTCGCCGGACGGACGAGGCCCCGATCGCTGGCTACGCCGGCCCGCAGGCGCATCACTGCACCTCCACCCGGAACACAGTGTCACCGACCTCGACCCGGTCGCCCACCTGGAGCACACGCGTATCGGAGATGTCCGAACCGTTCACCTGCGTACCGTTCGTGCTCCGCAGATCTTCCACCTGCAGACCGGCCGCCGTGGTCTCGAACAGCGCGTGCTTCGACGAGACAAAGGTGTCGTCCAGATAGATGTCCATGTCGGAGCCGCGGCCTGCCAATGCCCTGACCCCCAGTGGGAAGGCGTAGGCTGCCTCTGCCGGCAGACAGGGACTTTTTTCCACTACGAGAGTCCACACCCCCGTGAGCGGCGGTGCGAGGATCATGGAGTCGACAGGCCCCTCCCCGACGACGTATACGGCGCCCGGCGCCTGCCAATCCTGGGCGCTCTCCATAGGCACGGCCACACGGAGTTCGCGGGTGGTCGAACGGACCACCCTGAAGATAAACAGATACAGGATGATCAGGAAGATGAACTTTCCGGCCAGCAGCACTATCTGCAGCATGGATCCGTCTCCCGATCGCTCGTCGCTACCTCGTCCCCACAGTCAGCCGGCAGTCTCCGATGGTCACTACGTCTCCGGGACCGACGACGGTGCTCGATATGGGATAGCCGTTCACCATCGTCCCGTTCGTCGAGCCAAGATCCTCCAGTATGATGTCGCCGTTCGACCAGTAGAGCACGGCGTGACGGCGCGAGACATCAGGATTATCGATCACGAAGTCCACGTTGTGAGCCCGCCCCAAGATGACACGGCCCTGGTTGAACTCCACGACGCGGTTGCCGGTCTTCACCACGAGGGTCTGATGGGCCAATCCCAGTTGGGCGGCATCGGCAGCCGGGATGACGGCGGTGGCTCCGCTCACCGTCTCGGCCCGGCCTCCGGCCACCCGGGCCGGCCGGGAAGCCATCACCTGCTCCGACCGAGCCATCAAGGCCTGTTCGGGCCGCGCCGCCGCGATCGACTCAGACCGGGCCTGCCTCTCTTGCCGCGCGCGCATGGGCAGCGGCAGATCTTGCTCCGCCAGGCCCAGAGCGTCGCGCTCGGCAAGGATGCCGAAGTAGCCCGGCCGGAGGTCGGGGTCGCAGGTCATGGTCACGCTGATCTCGCCGGCTATACGGTAGCCCTTGGACTTCACATATTTGGCAAGGTGATGCTCGAACTTGGCCAAGAGCGGCTCTTCATC
>JAFGIH010000287.1 GCA_016929985.1 Thermoleophilia bacterium
TCACCGTGGCCAGCATGCCCATGTAGTCCGCCGTGGCCCTCTCGATGCCTTGCGCGGCTCCGGACACACCACGGAAGATGTTGCCGCCCCCCACGACGATGGCTACTTCGACGCCCCCCGCCACCACTTGGCTGATCTCAGCGGCGGTAGCGAGTAGCCGGTCGGGATCGATGCCGTAACTGTGATCACCCATGAGGGCTTCGCCGCTCAGCTTGAGCAAAACCCTCTTCCACAACGGTTGCTGGGTCATCTCGCCTCGCTTCGGCCCTCTGCCGCGGTGTCTACCACAGCCCGAGGATCAGTGAACAGGTCGACGTCGTCCTCAAGCCACCTCGTCGCCCACGCGGAACCGCGCGAACCGCCTGATCTCGACGTTCTCCCCGATCAGGCCCACGAGCTGGCGACGAAGATCGTCGATGGTCTTCTCCGGATCCTTGACGAACTCCTGCTCGAGAAGCGCCACCGAGGAGTACCATTTGGTGAGTTTGCCCTCGGCGATCCTCTGGATCACGTTGTCGGGCTTGCCCGACGCCTTCGCCTGCGCAGTATAGATCTCAAGCTCCGCGGCCTTCGTCTCTTCGGGAATATCCTCGCGAGACACCCACACCGGGCTCGCCGCTGCGATATGCATGGCCACGTCGTGCACGAAGGCCTTGAAGTCCTCGTTGCGCGCGACAAAGTCGGTCTCGCAGTTCACCTCCACCAGAACGCCGACCTTGGCGCCCGGGTGGATGTAGTAGTCGATCATGCCCTCGTTGGTGGCCCGGGCGGATTTCTTGTCGGCCGTAGCCATGCCCTTCTTACGAAGGATCTTGACGGCCTCGTCCATGTCGCCCTGCGCTTCGTTCAGAGCCATCTTGCAGTCCATGATGCCCGCCCCGCAGGCCTCGCGCAGCTTCTTAACCAGTCCCGCATCGATATCCATCAAGAGCCTCCATTGAGACGTCGAACGTTTACTCTGTCACCAGTCCGGGTCATCAACGATCCCGGTCGTCTTCGCTCCCTGCACGGGATCCCTCGTAGATCAGGCCTCGGTGCTCGACTCCGGGGCAACCTCAGGAGCCACCTCAGGAGCCGCCTCGGCTACGACCTCGGGGGCGATGGCCACGGTCTCGGCAGCTTCCGTTGCAGCCGCGGCGACAGCCTCGGAGGCCTTCTCTACAACAGCAGCCTCGACAGCTTCAGCAGCCTTCTCTGCCGCGGCGGCCTTACCAGCCTCAGCGACCTTACCAGCATCGGCGCCCGACTCAGGCTTCCGAGCCGCCGCCGCAGGTCTCGGCGCCGGAGCACGCCGCGCAGGCGCCGGCCCAGCCCCGCCCTCACGGCTACCCTGCCAGCCGCCGCCACCCGGACGACCACCGGTCGGACGGCCGCCGCTCGGACGGCCACCCGCGCCCGGTCTCCCCTGGCCACGGGATTGCCCTTCCGGACCCGACGAACGAGGACCGCGACCGCGCGCACCGCGTCCGTCTCCTGATTCGCCGGGGGACTCGGTGGAGTACGGCATCGCCTGGCTCTGAGCCGCCCGAGCCGCTTCAGCCGCCAAGAACTCCGACACCTGGATCTTCGCCTTACCCTCCTCGACCGCCCGCGCCAGCGTCTTCACGATGAGACTGCACGAACGGATGGCGTCATCGTTGCCGGGTATCACGTAGTCGACCTCGTCGGGGTCGCAGTTGGTGTCGCACAGGCCGATGAGCGGCAGACCGAGCTTGTTGACCTCTTTGGTGGCGATGGCCTCACGCTTCGGGTCGGCCACGAAAACGGCGTCGGGCAGGCGGGTCATGATGCTCACTCCGCCCAGGTTCATCTCGAGCTTCTCCAGCTCACGCTCCATGGCCATACGCTCTTTGGTGGGGAGAAGGCCCAGCTGACCCTCCTCCTTGAGCTTGCGCAGCTCATGCATGCGCTTGATACGGGCGTCGATGGTCGCGAAGTTGGTCAGTAGCCCACCGAGCCAGCGATGGGAGACATAGGGCATGCCCACCCGAGTGGCTTCGTCGCGTACGATGTCTTGGCACTGCTTCTTCGTGCCCACGAACAGCACGGTGCCGCCTCTGCTGGCGATGTTGCGCACGAAGTCGTACGTGCGGTCGAGCAAGACGGTGGTCTGCTGAAGGTCGATGATGTGGATGCCGCCCCGTTCTGTGAAGATGTAGGGCTTCATCTTGGGGTTCCACCGGCGGGTCTGGTGGCCGAAGTGCACTCCTGATTCCAGGAGCTGCTTCATCGATGCTGCAGGCATGGGGTACCTCACTCTGGTTTTATTCTACGGAACCTCTGAGGGCCATCCCGGAACCGGTCGCCCGGCACCACCGAGGCGGTGATCCTCAGGTTCGATTGCACAACCGAGGCAGTTTATCACAAGGAAGCTTGGGCACCGTGCGCCGGAGTGCGCCGCTGGAGACGCCGCTAGGCCGTGAGCGGATCGAGATCGAGGTCTTCTTTGATACGTCCTCGCAACCTCAGCACCGCTTTGGTATGCAGCTGCGACACGCGCGACTCGGTGACGCCCAGTACCTCGCCGATCTCCTTGAGTGTAAGCCCCTCGTAGTAGTAGAGGCCGATGACGATCCTCTCCCGTTCGGGGAGTCGCTCTATCGCGCCCGCCAGTGTCTCTTTGACGACCTGGATGCGGTAGGCCCGCGATGGATCCGGAGCGTCGGCGTCCTCGATAGTGTCGATGAGGTTCACCTTGTCCTGCCCGGGGCCGCTTGAGTCCCAGAACTCGTCCAACGCCACCACCGACGCGCAGCTGATCTGATTGAGGATGTCCTGGAAATCGTCCACCGCCACCCCCAGCTCCGAGGCGATCTCCTCATCGCTGGGGGCGCGCATGAGTCGGTTCTCGAGCTTGGTGACCGCCGCCTCCACCTTACGCGCCCAACTCCTCACCGACCGCGGCACCCAGTCGAGCGCCCGCAGTTCGTCGATGATCGATCCCTTGATCCGCGAGACTGCGTAGGTCTCGAACTTGATGTTCCGCCCTGGATCGAATCGGTCCAAAGCCCCTATGAGGCCCAAGAGACCGTACGACACCAGATCTCCCTCGTCGATATGTGCGGGCAGGCCGCTGCTCATCCGACCGGCAACATACTTCACCAGAGGCGAGTAGGCCAGGATGAGCTTGTCCCGCGCCCGGGTATCACCGCGCTCCTTGTAGAGGCGCCAGGTTTCAGCGAGGTCGGACTGTTTGGCGGAGTCGGTGATCATGGTCTTCTCATCTCACGCCCGTGGATGTGCCCGGCGATAGGTCTTCCGCAGATGCGCGGCCGACACGTGCGCGTAGACCTGAGTGGTGCGCAGCGACGAATGGCCCAACAGTTCCTGGATAGCGCGCAAATCGGCACCCCCCTCGAGGAGGTGGGTCGCAAACGAATGCCGGAGGGTATGAGGCGACGTTCCGAGCGGCGCTCCGGCGCGACTCAGATAGCGCGCCAGTCGCCGCTGCACGTCCGATGACGATAGCGGCCGTCCCGTCCTGCTCAAGAAGATATGGTCTTCTTCTGCCAAACCAACGGCCAACCGAGACCGCCCCTCCTGTAGATACTGCTTGAGAGCGCCGAGCGCGATGGCACCCACCGGCACTACCCGCACCTTACGACCTTTACCCAATGCCCGGATCTCGCACGCGTCGAAACTGACGTCTCTCAGCTTCAGGTCCAATGCTTCCTGACAGCGTAGTCCGGATGAATATATTAGCTCGAAAAGCGCGCGATCTCGCAACTCCAGCGGTTTCGTCCCGCTGATGGCCTCCAGGAGCCCTACCATCTGCTCCGGCGTGAGCACCTGTGGGAGCCGGCGAGGCATCTTGGGCGAGGAAACGCCGGCACCGGGACTGACCTCGATCAAGCCGTTGTCTTCGCAGAAACGCAAGAAGCTGCGCACCATCGAAAGCTTGCGCCCGATGGTGCTACGCGCATACGGTCGTCTCGTCTTGTCCAGAGGGTCGGCGAGGTCCGCTGCGAATGCAGTCACGTCTGTGCGGACGATCTGCTCGATCTCCGTGATCCCCCGCCCTTCTACGAAGACTGCGAACTGCCGAAGATCGATGCCCGAGGCCTTCACTGTCCGGGGACTGTAGCCCGCCGCGATCAACCCGCGGACGAATGCCGCGATCGGTTGCTCCAATCCCGCCGGTAGAGGCGATCCCGTCTGACCCGCTGCCTGCATCGCACTCCTGGTCGCTGCCGTCCGTGGTCAAGGCGCTCGCGCGTAGATGCCGGGTCCGGACCGCCGGGCAAGGCCATCGAGCTCCAATGTGGCAAGCGCCACGGTCAACTCCCGGACAGACAGGCCCGTCTGTCCGATGAGCCCATCGACCGAAGCAGGTCCTGCCGCCAGCGCCTGCAGGACGGCCTCACGGTCGCGCCCGTCGCCGATGTCACGAAGCATACCCTCACCCGCGCGGCGCACCGCCTGCGTGGAGCCGTCGTGAGGTTCCCGTCCGTTCCTCTCAGTTCTTGTTTGCACCAGGAAGTCCTCCACTGTGACGCAGGGGTCGACGGCGACTCCCGCCCCATCGCGGAGTAGGAGATTGCACCCTCGATGGTTCTCGACATAGATTGACCCCGGCACGCTGAACACCGACCGGCCGAGTGCGAGCGCCCAGGTGACGGTCTGAAGCGCGCCGCTGGCTCGAGGCGCCTCCACCACCATGACGGCGTCGCCCAGCGCAGCTAGGATCCTGTTGCGGTGCGGGAAGGTCCAACGCGCCGGAGGGGCCCCAGGAGGCAGCTCGCTCACGACGGCTCCGTGGGCAATGATCTTCTCGTACAGCCAACGGTTGCGTGGCGGATAGACGATGTCCGGACCGCAGCCCAACACGGCGACAGTAAGACCGCCCGCCTCCAGGGTCGCCTGATGGGCCCGGCCGTCGATGCCCAATGCCATGCCGCTGATGACGGCGATCCCGCTAGTCGCGAAGGCGGTGGCAAAAGCCTCCGTCGCGCGCACCCCATACGAGGAGGCTTTGCGCGTCCCCACGATCGTGACTCGCGGCATGGTGCGCAGCCGAGCTATGACGCCTGGCACACCTTGTACGAACAAGCCCGCCGGGGGCATGTCCAGGTGCCGGAGTTCCTGAGGATACTCCGGGGTGCCGTACGCCACGAACGACACGCCCGCCCTCTCCATGGCCTCCTCAGCCCCCTGCAGGATGAAGCTACGCCGCCGATCATCAAAGGCCGCGACCACCCTCTGCGGGACCCCCCACCCGCGCAGTGTGTCGCAGGACGCTTCCCAGATGTCCACCGGGCCCTCCCGGCCCAGAAGCCCCAGCATCCTGTGTCCGCCGGACTGACCCAACCAGGCGAGCCCGAGGGCAGCCGCGCGATTCATTCTATGGTCAGGGTGGCGGGGCGTCATGAGAAGTCGACCCTCCGTTGGTCGAGACGCAGCGCCAATGCCTCGGCGATGTGCTCGGTCCCCACCGGCAGAACGTTGTCAAGATCGGCCATGGTGCGAGCGAGGCTGACGATCCTGACGTATGCCCTCGCGCTCAGGCTCTCGCGGACCAGGGCCTGGCGCAGCAGCGCACGGGCCTCGGCGGTGAGAAGGCTCCTCTTCTCGAGGGGATGGCCGTCGCGGTCTTCTTGCCGGGCAAGACGCTCCCGCCGGAACTCCCACGCCGCGGCGACCCTCTCCCGGACTTGGCCCGATGTCTCGATCTGCGTCGTCTGCTCGAGCACGGTGAGCGTCAGCGGCGGCACCTCGATCAGAGCATCGACCCTATCCAAGAGGGGACCACTGATACGGCTTCGGTAGCGCCCCACGCTCGCCGCGGGGCAGCGACAGGGCTTTTCCGGATGGCCCAGGTAGCCGCACGGACACGGGTTCATCGCCGCCACCAGGGTGCATTCAGCCGGGAAGGCGGCCGTGCCCATCCGCCGGGAGATGACTACGCGCCGGTCTTCCAATGGCTCGCGAAGCGCTTCGAGTCCGTCTCGCGAGAACTCCGGCAGTTCGTCCAGAAACAGCACTCCGCGATGGGCCAGGCTAACCTCGCCCGGCCGAAGCGACGCCCCGCCGCCTACCAGAGCCGCCCGAGAGGCAGTGTGGTGAGGCGCCCTGAACGGCCGCTCCCGGATGAGTCCCGCATGCGCACCCTGCAACCCCGCCGCGCTCCAGATTCGTGTGACCTCGACCGCCTCATCGCGACAAAGCGGAGGTAGTATGCCGGCCAACCGGCGGGCCAACATGGTCTTCCCTGCCCCCGGCGCCCCCACCATGAGGAGGTGATGCCCCCCGGCCGCCGCGACCTCCAGCGCCCGTTTGGCCTGCCGGTGACCTACCACGTCCGCAAGATCAGGCTCGTCTCTTTGCATCTCCCGCACCGTGCAAGGCCGCATCCGCAGCCATCGGGCGCCTCGCTTCATCAAACGGTCCCGCCACGTGATGTCTCTGACCAATAGAACCGCCTCTGCAAGCGAACGCACCCCCACAACGGGGACCACACTGACCTCGGAGACCGCAGGAAGGCACTCGATTGGAGCTATGAGCAGACCGACTCCCACCCGGCTCGCAGACTCGGCGACGGACAACGCACCGCGGGTGGGCCGGACTACTCCTTCCAGTGACACCTCGCCCACGGCGCCCACCCCCCGAAGACACTCCACAGGCATGTATCCACACGCGGCCAGCGTGGCCAGCGCCACGGGCAGGTCGAACCCAGGACCCTCCTTGGGAACATCGCCCGGGCTGAGATTGATCGTGATGCGACGAGAAGGCAACGGCAGTCCACTCGAAGCGGCTCCGGACCTCACGCGTTCCTTGGCCTCCCGCACCGCCGCCCCGGGGAGACCGACTATCGTCACCCCGGGCAGACCGCTTCGGGCATGGGCCTCCACCCGCACCGGCACGGCATCGATACCCACCAGCGCGAAACCCCATATGGATGCGACACCCATGGCAGCGTCACGTCTCCAGGACGTCTCTGACATGGCGCAGACTACACGGGAGTCCCTGCCCGTCCAGACGCACCAGAACCGCGTCGAAGCGCACGGGGCAGGGAAACATCTCGCGAGTAGACAGCCACCACAGCGCCGCTCCCCTCAACCGCGCTGCCTTGCGAGGCCCAATGGCTTCGAGTGCCGTTCCATAGTCGTCGGTGCAGCGGGCCTTCACTTCCACCACCACCACATCGGCGCGGTGCCGGCAGATGAGGTCGAGTTCCCCGAGAGGCGTCCGTTGATTCTTGGCCAAGACGCGGTACCCTCGTGCCAAGAGGAAGGCGGCTGCCACCTGCTCGCCCACGCGGCCTCGGGCCACCCTGTCCACGGGCGCATGTGTTTCCAGATCCAACGCGGCCTCCTTCGCAACACTCCTTGGTGGGGATGCGCGACAAGACTACCGAGAGGAACCGGCTACGGATTCGGACTTTGGTACCACATTGGAAGCACCTGACTCGTCTGTGGCGCCGGAGCGGCTCCGGCTCTTCCGCGAGACCGTGCTTGCGCACTACCGCGAGCACGGCCGCGACCTACCCTGGCGGCGCACGAGAGATCCCTACGCGATCTTGGTCTCTGAGGTGATGCTCCAACAGACCCAGGTAGCGCGCGTGACACCCAAGTACCTGGAGTTCCTGGCCGCCTTTCCCGACCTGACTTCGCTTTCCGCGGCGCCCGTCGCATCAGTGCTTGCCGCGTGGATGGGCCTCGGGTACAACCGGCGCGCCCTCGCGTTACACCGGACGGCCCAGA
>JAFGIH010000288.1 GCA_016929985.1 Thermoleophilia bacterium
CGTCGGGACAGACAACGGTCGGCTGCTTGTTGATGTCGTCTCTATCACTGGGCGGCCAGCCGAAGGAGTCCGGATCGACGAGGTTGGCCATGTCGTACGGTGGGGGGACGACGGTCTCCAGAACGTTGCTGAAACCGAGTCCATCGTATTTCTTCATCGTGGGGTCCGGTTTGTTGAGAGCGCACCACCAGAACGGATAGTAGGAGACCCACTCCACATACCGTGGCCCGGCCTGATGAAGGGCCTCGACCTTGGGCACGATCCTGCTCCAGACATCCGGGCACAGCCGGCCGTGGAAACTCTCGCCGTCGAAGATGACCTCATCGCCGACTTTGTGCTGGAAATGGCACGGGTAGAGCTCCACATTGCCCATGAATGCCACGACCGTGGCCCTGACCTGAAACATCTGCGCCTCCGTTCTCGCAAAGGTGGTCGCCTAGTGCCAAGCAACCGGCGTTGAGGACCCACGGCGTTCAGCATAGCGAATGACGCATGCTGCTACCATGATTCTTGCGTCCGTACAACGAGGCCGTCCGTTAGGAGCAGAAGATGTCCGACAAGAAGGCAGTCTCGTCGCTCGCCGCTACGCTCGGGGTCGTAGGGTTGGGGGCTTTCTTCGCATGGGCGGGCTCCCAAGGCGGGGTCACCGTGGGCGACATGCCTGTCTTTGCGCTCGTGTTCTGCTACATCTTCGCGGTGCAGTGGCTGGCTTTCGTGCCGTCCTATGTGGGGCGGACCGAGCGCTACTACGACCTCACCGGCAGCTTCACGTACATCTCCGCCATCGTGGTCGCGGTGGTTCTGAGCGAGGCCACCGATGCCCGCTCGATCATGCTGCTGGTGCTGGTGCTCGTATGGGCGGGACGTCTGGGGCCGTTCCTCTTCCGCCGGGTGCGCCGCGCGGGCAGAGACGACCGCTTCGACGAGATCAAGCGGTCCTTCTCCCGGTTGCTCATGACCTGGACGCTGCAGGGACTGTGGGTGGGCCTGACTTTGGGGGCCACGCTGGCGGCCGTGACGTCGACCAAACCCAAGAGCCTCGACGTGTTCGCCTACGTGGGCCTTGCCGTGTGGGTGATCGGCTTCGCGTTCGAAGCAACCGCCGATCTCCAGAAGAGCCGTTTCAGGGCGGACCCCGCGAACAAGGGCTCGTTCATCACCTCGGGCCTGTGGTCGACCTCCCGGCACCCCAACTACTTCGGCGAGATCACTCTGTGGGTGGGCATCGCGCTCATCGCCTTGCCTGTGCTGCGGGGCTGGCAGTACGCCACGCTCATCTCGCCGGTCTTCGTCTACCTGCTCATCACCCGCGTGAGCGGGGTGCCGCTGCTCGAGAAGAAGGCCGACGCCACGTGGGGCGGCCAGGAAGCATACGAGGCCTACAAGCGGCAGACGCCCGTCCTGGTCCCCTTCTTCGGACGCAGACAGAGGTAGCCCGGGTGCAGGAAACTCGTCATCCTCGGGGGTACGGTTGCCCTCGGGTTCTCGTGTGTTGGCTGCGGGAAGAGCAGCGACGGCGCCGTCTCTGTCTCCGCTGCTGCTGTGTCGACGGCCGGAGTGGCCGCCTTCTGCTGGGAACGCTACGCTCGGACCTGGACAGGAGGGTCGTGGAGTACTAGACGCTCTACTTGCTGAGAAGGATCGCTACGGTCTCCGTATGTCCCTTCTGTTTGGCAAGGATCACGGCGGACAGCCCGCGCTCGTTGAGCGCGATGGGGTCGGCGCCGCGCTCCAGGAGGATCCGCACCACGTCGTTGTGGCCATTCTTGGCCGCGAACATGAGGGATGTCAAGCCTTCGTCGTCGGCGGCGTGAAGGTCGGCGCCGGCGCCGAGCAGCAGTCGTACGCAGACGGCGTGGCCTGCGTTGCAGGCGAGCATCAGGGCCGTGTACCCGTGGCTTTCTTGGGTGTCCACCGGCGCCCCCGCAGCCAGCAGGAGCCGCAGCGGTTCCAGAGCGCCGGCGTGGGCGGCTGCCATCAGCGGTGTGATGCCGTTGTCGCAGGGGCCGTAGCCGTGCCCTTCCGCGAGCAGTCTGGCTACCTCATCGACGTCGTTCTTGCCGGCCGCGCGCATCAGGAGTGCGCTTCCGTTGGCCTCGGCGGGTGGAGTCTCGACGCGTGGAGGCTCGGCGGGCGGGGTCACAGCCTCCGGCGGCGCGTCGGCCGGCGCTCCGACCGGTGCCGCAGCTGCCACTGGAGCCGGGCGGACCGCCGGTTTGTGGGACATCCAGTTGGGCTCTTTGCTCACCAGTTGCGCCAGGAAGAGCACGTCATGACCCGCGTAGTACAGATCGCTCAACGGACGTTCCCCGTCGGCCAACTCCCGCGTGGGCGCCTCTGTCGTCACGACTCCGTCGAACGTCAGCAGATAGAACCTGACCATGCCGTTCTCGGGAAGGGGATAAGCCCACGCGGGCGAGCTCTCGAACAAGAAGTCACCGGCGGCGCCGACGAGCCGCGTGCCGGCGCTGCTGGGCCATTGGTCTTTGTTCAGGTGGACGCTGCCGTCGGCGCTCGTTAGCAGGCTGAGCGCGCCGTCGTCTGTCGCGACGACGGTGGTGACCCCGTTCTTCTCGCCCGTCTCCATAACCACGCCCCACACTGGGCGTCCGGGTTGGCGGCGAAGTCCCAGGTCGGCCGATCGGCGCATCAACGCGTGTTTGCGCTGGTTCTCGTACGTCTCGTCGGTCATCGCGGCTCCTCCGCCAAGGCCTCGCCACCAAGATCGAGAATCCGCTTTCGCAGGACTCGGCGCGCCACCTCGCGCGTCTCTCGGACCATGTCGGAATCCCACTTCGGGGCCGTCTTGACCAGGTCAGTGGGGCTGAGATTCATGAGGTTTTCTGCCGCGAGCAGGAGGGCGATCTCATGGCGAGCCTGCTTCGTGGCCTCGTCTTCGACCACGGCCGGAGCGGCGACCGGTGCAGCATCGACTTCTTCACCCAGGCGGTCGCCGTTCTGCAGTCTACGCAGTACTCCGTAGAGGGCCTCGGCTCGGTAGGGCGTGATGGGGTCGCCGTTCTCGAATCTCCACCAAGCCCCGCCAGTGATCTTGGCGGCCTTGCCACAGTCGTGCACCGAGTGGTCTGTGACCAGCCGCAGCACTGCCGCCCTGCCGCTGGCAAAAGCCTCTCGCACCCACTCGACTTCTTCTTCCCTCATCACGTCCCCTTGTGCAGCCCGGGAGACTCCGGACAAGCGTGGCACATCACGGCGGCCGCCATGGGCCGCCACCTCTTGTATCGGACGGAGTCTCCCGAACGATGAGGATCAGGCCTTCCACATGCCGTGCAGGTTGCAGTATTCGCGAGCCGTCACGCTTTCAGCTTCGATCGCGAATACCGCCTCCGGCGCTTGGCCCGGGTCTAGGAACTGCCGATAGGCCTTGCCGTCGGCGATCAGCTCGATCCACTCGATGTAGTGCTCCGCCTCCATGGGATGGGCTACACTCCCGACCATGACCTTGTAGCCGCCATCGACCTTCTCTATCACCGGGACGTGCTTCTCCTTGGCCGCGTCTACCGTGTTCTCGGCCATCAACTTCATGGGTTGGCCGCAGCACACCAACTCGCCGACACCGCCGTGGATGACCTCGACGATGTTCCCGCAGATCTCACACTTGTAGACCTCAAGCTTGCTTGCCATTTCATCCTTCCTTAGAGTCTAGGGGGCCTCGAGCTTTGATTATTGCCGGTCGCGGCGTCTCTGAAACTGCCGGTGCTGATGCCTGGTCGGCTGCGGACGGCCCACCGTTCGCTCGTGTAAACTTGGGGAGATGCGCCCGCTCAAGATCGTTCTTCTCATCCTCGGCGTCGTGCTGGCCCTCGCAGGGGCCCTATCCGTGGCGTCCGGTGCGTTCGTTCTCAGCCTCGACAGCCGCTACAGCGATGCATCCGGGTTCTTCACCACGCCCACGCAGACCATCGGTAGCAACGGCTTTGCGCTGACCGTTCCCGACATCAATGGGCAACTCGCGGGCGAATGGCAGAGGTGGGGTCTCTCCCACGCGCGGGCCACCGTGCGCGTGACCGGCTCGTCCAAGCTCCCTGGCGCGGTCTTCGTCGGCATCGGTCCCACCGCGCAGGTCTCGAAGTACGTGGCCGGCATCGCCCGCGACCGCGTCACGAGCATCGACCTGCGGGCCGGCTCGGTGGAGTACGACCATGAGGACGGGACGGCTCTCCCCGCTCCTCCGGATGAACAGGATTTCTGGGCGGCCAAGGCGGCTGGCAATGGCAGGCAGACCCTCGAGTGGACACTGCAGGAAGGCGATTGGGCGGTGGTCATCATGAACGCCGACGGCAGCGCGCCGGTCGCCGTCGACATGAGACTTGGCGCCCGGTTCGGGGTGATCAAGCCTCTGATCATCGGGCTTCTTGTGGGCGGAGTGGTTGTTCTGGCCGGTGGGCTCACCCTCATCGTGGTCGGAGCACGGCGCCGTCCTCGCGGGGGACGGGCGATGTAGCTTCCTGCGGCTCTTCGTCAGAGCGAGCCGATATCCCAGTATCTCTGTTCCAGAAGAGAGCGATGGTCTCGGCGGCCTCTTCCCAATCGACCTGAAGATCCAGCATCTTCTGCAGATCGAGCAGCGACAAGTACAGCAGGCCTTCAAAGACGAGCGCGCTCTGCCTGAGGTGCGACGTCGTGCCGGCGACTGTATACGCACGGCTGCAGATGTCGAGGCTGATGGTGCGCTTGTGCGCTGCTATGGTCACCGTCGGACCGTCGTACGTGAGCGTGCCGCCCATCTGCTTCACGAAATCGGCCAGCGGAAGATAGTACCTGTTCGCGGCAACGTGGATCGGCGAATTGAAGTCGAGCACGTCTCCCTCGAAAGTGAAGACAACTGTGACTCCTTTGCGTTCGCGAATGAGATTGGCGAGGATCTGGCTCACCTCTCCTCGGGTGGCCGGCCGGAAGACGTCCACGACCAGCGAGCCGAAGGGGAGAGAGGCCAGCAGATCCGCGAACTCAGCGCGCCGGATATTGGCTCCGTGGTTGCGATCGCCGGTAGGCCACCAACCCCACCAACGAGCCGGCGGCGCCTTGAGGAGCCCCGGGTGGTGGGCATCCGTGGCCCGTACGACCATGGTTATGACCTGGGCCAGGGTGATGCTGGCGTGGGGACAGAAGGCGGTGGCGGTCTCGCCTTTGGTGATGCCCGCCCAGTAGGCCGCACCCACGAACTCATGGGGATAAAAGTCGCCGGGGTCGTCGGGGCCGAGGTCGACGAAGGGCGCGAAGCTCTGGTCTTCGGTGACCTCCATGGCGAGGAGCCCACACATCATCTTGGCGAACTGGGCGCGGCTCACGGGGTCATCCGGCCGGAAGGCGCCGTCGCCCCTGCCGCTCACTATGCCGAGCTGAGCCAGTTCGTTGATGGCTGGGGCGTAGCGATGACCGTCCGGCACGTCTGTGAAAGCAAGAGCGGTCCCAGCGCCTGCCCACAAGAAGGCAAGCGCGGCTACCACGGCGCCGGCGATCATGGCCTTTGTCCGCGTCATCTGGGTCCCTTCGCTCCGAGACGCCAGCAGCCTTCTGGTTCGACTCTACGCGGGCAGGGCGGACCGGTCAACCACCCCCGCGGCCTCTCCTCATCTTTGCGCTGTCTTTGCTCTCTCTTGTAGATGGCCGCCCAGGATAGGAGGTGGAGTCGAGTCGACTGAAAGCGAGGTTCGTCGTGAGAGAGGAGTGCGTCGACCACGAGTACGTGTTGGCGGAGCCCGAGAGGATCTGGGACATCCTCTCAGACGAGGGTGCCACCTTCTCCGCCGAACTCGGCGGCCGCAAATGGGACATCACTGTCACCGAAGCCGATAGGCCGCAGCGGCTGGTCTGGGTCGGTCACACCTGGGGGCTCACGAGTCGCCACGAATGGGAACTCATCCCGGCGGCGATCGGGACCTGTGAGGTAGTCGCCAAGGAGACCATCTCCGCCTGGATGCTGCCCCTCGCCCATCCGGTGGCAAAGAAAAGGGTTGCCCAGGACGACGCGAGTTGGCTGACCTACCTCACGCGGCGGGCCGAGGGCCGCTGGGTTGAGCGACCACAGGCCAAGCCGCACCACAACGCCGCCACTCGCCGGCGGCGAGCTAAGCACCCGCTGACGGCGTAGCCCCGCCTCAGGTGGCGTACCCGGCGGCGTTCCCCACGATGTAGTGGAAGATGGGTCGAGTCACGTTCCGGAAGATGATTGGGCAGTGCTTCGTCCCCTTCGGCACGTAAATGATGGTGCTCTTGGTGAGGATGTACTTCTCGTCATCGAACCAGAACTCGACCTCGGCGCCTAGATCGCGCGGGTCGTCCGGATTCGATCCGAACACGGTCACGATTTCGTCGAAGTCGTGCGAGTGGGCCTTTGCCTCCATGACGATCTCTCCGGGCTTGGGCCATATCCAGGCGGAGTCGGTGAAGAAGGGGATGCCGGGCACCTTCTTGTCGTCGAGCCGGTACAAGAGAGTACCGATCTCGTCCTTCTCGGTGTTGAAGTCATTCATTATGAGGTGTTCGTGCTTCTTCTCAGCCATGGCGCCTCTCCTTTAGGTGCTCTGCCGCTCGGCTGTGATCACGCGGGCCTCCAGCCACCTGTGCAGTGCGGTCTGCCGCTGTTCGCACGTGCTGTGGTTCACGGCGCCGGCCACCACGATCATGGGAACGTCTCCCAGAACGGCGTCTGTCAGTTCCATCGCTACACTCCCCGTACGAGATACACTGGCATTGTAGCGCGCCGGTTCACTCGTGCTTCGGGGCGGACGCAGCTCGTACCGGCTTCGTGGGAGGTGTTCGATGGCGCCCAATCCTCTCCTGGTGAGGTTCAGCTACCTGCTTGAGGCCGAGGGCTCGGAGGGTCCCGTCCTGGATCTGGCCTGC
>JAFGIH010000289.1 GCA_016929985.1 Thermoleophilia bacterium
GTACATCTTGTTGAGCACTATGTCGCGCCGTCCCACCGCGGACTCTGGGTTGCGCCGGGGCGAGTAGGCCGATGGTGCTTGCGAGAGCCCCGCCAGGAGCGCGGCCTGGTCCAAGGTCAGATCGGCGGCCTGCACGCCGAAGTAGGTGAGGGCAGCCGCTTGCACGCCGTACGCACCCTCACCCAGATAGATGATATTGAGGTATTCGGTGAGGATCTTGTCCTTAGACCACTGCCTCTCGAGTTGGTAGGCAAGCGCGGCCTCGCGTAGCTTACGGTCGACCGTCTCCTCGTTGGTGAGGAAGGCGTTCTTGATGAGTTGCTGCGTGATGGTCGACCCACCCTGGACGATCTCGCCGTGTGTGACGTTCGCCCATACCGCCCGGAGGATTGCGAAGAAGTCCACGCCACTATGCTCGCGGAAGCGTTCGTCCTCTATGGCGACGGTGGCGTCCTTGAGAACCTGAGGGATGCTCGCCGAAGCGAGAACCTCCCGGTTCTCGAGGCCGTGGAGCTCGGCCAGAAGCACGGGATCGTCCGAGTCGTCGTAGATCTTCGTGGTCTGTGCGGTGGCGACATCCTCGATGAGCTGCAGGGATGGCATGGTGCGCGCCATGGCCACATAGAAGCCGGCTACGAGGGCGAGCATCGCCACCACGAGCAGAAGCACGCCAAAGAGTGCGCCTCGTAGGATGCGGCGTCCGCGGCGGGCGGACCGGGGTCTTGCTGCACTGGACTTGGAGGCCATCGTCCGGCGATGTTACACCAGGCGGCTACCGCCCATGGTATGCTGCCGCGCGGGAGGTGGCTGATGGACGGCGCGAAGATTCCTGCTGAGATACCGGCTGAAGTACGTGCGGAATACGAAGAGCTGCTCATGGGCAGCGTGGATGTGCTGCCTGAGGGCGAGCTGTTGCGGCAACTGGCCCGAGCGAGAGCCGAGGGGCGTCCGTTGCGGGTCAAACTGGGCGTCGATCCCACCGCTCCCGACATCCACCTGGGTCACACCGTCGTCCTTCGCAAGCTGGCCCAGTTCCAATCGTTGGGACACATGGCCATCCTCATCATAGGCGACTGCACGGGCAAGGTGGGCGATCCTTCCGGACGGTCGAAGAGCCGCCCCCGCCTCACCGACGATGAGATCCGCGCGAACGCGCAGACCTACGTGGAGCAGGCGGCCAAGGTCCTCGATATGGAGAAGGCCGAGGTCACCTGGAACGGCGACTGGCTGAGTCCGTTGTGCATGGACGATGTCCTCGAACTCACGGCCACGGTGACAGTCGCCCGCATGCTGGAACGCGACGACTTCTCGCGCCGCTATCTCAACAACGAGCCCATCTCCATGCTCGAGTTCATGTACCCGCTGCTTCAAGGCTACGACAGCGTGGCGGTGCGGGCCGACGTCGAGCTGGGGGGGACCGACCAGAAATTCAACCTGCTCATGGGCAGGACCATCATGGAGGCCTACAAGCTGCCTCCGCAGAGCATACTCACGGTGCCCCTCCTGGTCGGCACCGACGGCGAGATGAAGATGTCGAAATCAACGGGCAACTACATCGGCGTCGACGACGCTCCTGAGGACATGTTCGGCAAGGTGATGTCCATCCCCGATTCGCTCATGGTCACGTATTGGAGCCTGTTGACCGGGGCGGGCAAGCACGAGGTCGACTCGGTGGAGCAGAGGTTGGCATCGGGGGAGTACCATCCGGCCGAAGCGAAGCGAGAATTGGCCGAGCGGTTGGTGACCCTCTACCATTCGACCGCCCAGGCGCACGAGGCGCGGGCCCACTTCGACCGGTTGTTCAAGGAGAAAGACCGGCCGGAGGTCATCCCCGAGGCACAGATCCCGCCGGACCTCGTTCAGAACGGGGTGGTGTGGCTGCCCAAGCTCCTCACGGCTCTCCAACTGGCCGCTTCCAACGGCGAGGCCAGGCGCCTCGTGGAGCAAGGTGGGGTGAGGCTCAACGACACGGTTCTACGCGATGCGGCAGCCGAGTTGAGCGAGTCTGATCTGCATGGCATCGTGCTGCAGGTGGGTAAGCGCAAGTTCGTCCGTATCGTCTAAGCGCACCGGTCTTCTTGGAGGCTGAAGTGGTCGGCGCGAGGATACTCGTTGATCTTGGCGAATATGCCTCAGCCGGGCTATTGACGGGAGAGCCGGGAAGGTCTAGAATGTCGACCTCACGATGAAACGTTTACTCCTCGACAGCACAAGCGACCGGGTGAGGACGCGCGGATAGGTAAGTCGAACAACCGCCGCCCTCGAGCCGCCTGTGTATGTCACAGGGCGGCTCGTTTGTTGTGAGGATGGGTTTCGATCCGTCGAGAAGTGGGAAGTTTTACAAAGTTTGTGGAGCGGGTTGACGCCGCCGACACACGATGCTAACCTTCCCGGCCGCGCCTAAGAGCGCAATGGTCTTTGAAAACTGAACAGCGTTGTCGGATCGGACTTGACAGTCCGGTCTGCCAGCAACGAATCATGCGAGGACGTCATCTTCTAGTGGGATGGCGGTTCTCGACCCCGTCAAGCAACTGGCACCTACCGGTTGCGAGACAAATACTTTGAGAGCTAATCAGCTCTTCCTAAAGTCAGATCCGAGCTTCGGCTCGTATCGCAATACTTCACGGAGAGTTTGATCCTGGCTCAGGACAAACGCTGGCGGCGTGCCTAA
>JAFGIH010000032.1 GCA_016929985.1 Thermoleophilia bacterium
ACCGCTATGTGCTATAGAAGAACAGGCCCTGACACAAGGGGCCGTCTTGATTATCGGAAAGGTGCGTTACCTCACAATGGCCACGCGTAGGATGTCGGCTGAGGATCGGAAGAAGCAGATAGTCCATGTTGCGCTGGAGACGGTTGACAAGTACGGCATACATGGCACCACTATGGCCCGCATAGCTCGAGGCGCAGGCGTCACACAGGCGGCTCTGTACACACACTTCAAGAGCCGTGAAGAGATCCTGCTGGCGGTGCTTCACGCAGTCTACGAGGAGATATTCAGAATACAAGAGAGCGCGCGCAAGGGAAGCATCATCGAGGGACTCCGCACAGCGACCCAGACCTATTCGCGCTTCGTAGGCCGGCGCTGGACCGCGGGTCATGCACATCTCCTACTTGAATTCGTTACCAGTTCCCGGGAGTTCGGTCTACGCGACACCCTGCGGGACTATCAGGTGGCCGCCACGAAGCAGCTCGCGGAAATCATCGAAGAGGGAAAGGAACGCGGCGAACTGCCGGCGAACGTGAATGCCGAGCAGCTGGCCTGGATGGTAACCGGTTGGTCTTGGGCTCTTGATATCGCGCAGCTCATGGGGCTCCGATCCGCGTGGCACCCTAACGTTTCGGCGGAGTTGCTTGGCAGGATCCTCGACGGTACGCCATCCTCCCACGCCGGTGACTCGACCCTAGAGCACGCCCAGAACTAGCGGATCACAAGGCCGCACGGCGCGTGCAGTTCGCACCTGAGCCGGCGCCCCCCGTCAGTAGCTGATGAAGCTGGGCAACCAGGTGGCCAGAATCGGGAAGAGCAACAGCAGAGCGGCCAAGACCACCATGCCGACTAGAAACACCGTCGCGCCCTTGAATATCTGCCCCAGAGAGATGTCAGGCGCAACGCCTTTGATGATGTAGACGTTGATGCCCACCGGCGGCGTGATGACACCCATCTCCACCACCAACACGATCATGACGCCGAACCATATGGGGTCGAACCCCAACCTGAGCACCGTCGGGAAGAGGATGGGTACAGTCAGCATCACCATGGCCAACGAGTCCATGAACATACCGGCTATCAGATACATGAAGAGGATCAGGATCATCACAGCCGTTGGCGGCACAGCCAATCCCCCGAAGAAGTCGGCGATGGCGCTCGGTATCCCGGTCACGGCCATGAAATGCCCGAACACGGTGGCCCCGGCGACGATCATGAAGATCATGGCCGAGATCTGGAGCGTCTCCTTGGTCGCCGCCCAGAACCTCTCGAGTGAGAGAGACCGCCGGACCAGTCCTATGATGATGGCCCCGGCGGTTCCCGCGGCGCCGGCCTGAGTGGGGCTGAACAACCCCGAGAAGAGCCCGCCGAGGACAAGGGCAAACAGGGCGGCCATCTCCAGAAGGCCGGTCATGCCGATGAGCTTGCTCTTCAGACTCACCTGAGCTCCCCCCGGCGCTGCGTCCGGGCGCACCCGCGCCCATATGACCACGGCCAAAAGGAAGAGGCACGCCAGGATCACTCCCGGCACGACGCCGGCAATAAACAGCTTGCCGATGGACTCCTGGGCCAATATCCCGTAGATGATGAAGATGGTGCTCGGGGGGATCATGATGCCCAGACTCCCCGCCGCTGCGGCGCAACCCGCGGCTAGGCTCGGATCGTAGCCGTAGCGCCGCATCTCTGGGATCGACACCTTGCCCATGGCGGCGGCCGTCGCGTTAGTCGATCCGCAGATGGCCGAGAAACCAGCCGTTGCCACCACGGTGGCCAAAGCCAGACCCCCGCGCATCTTGCCGAACCCAAGATAGGCGGCATCGTATAGCCTGCCGCTCATCCCGGAATAGAAAGCCACAGAGCCCATGAACACGAACATGGGAATGACCGTGAGACTGTACGTAGAGAACGTGTCCCAGAAGTCGCGCGCCAGCAGGCCCAAACCGGAATCGAGCCCCTTGATGACGCAGAAGCCGATGGTCCCGATGAAAGCCATGGTGAACCCTACGGGCATTCCCAGAAGGAAGACGACTACGAGGACGACGATACCGATCAGCCCGATCGTCACGGGGTCCATGTCTTCACCGCCCTCGCGATCGTACGCACGAACTCCCTGATCAGGATCAACGTCGTCAACACCCAACACACGGCCAGACCGTAGACGAACGGGTAGAAGGGTATCTTCTGAGTCATCGAGACTTCGCCGGTGGTCTTGAGTTTGCCGGCATACTTGAAGGTGTAGTAGGAGAGAACCGCCATCAGTCCGATGCTGAACAGCACCGTGATCGCGCTCACAACCGACTTGGGACGATTGGGCAGCTTGTCAACCACGAAGTCCACCGCGACATGACCGTGTAGGAGCGCCGTATACGCCATCGCAAACCCGGCGGCCACTACCGCGAGGAATGTCACGATCTCAATGCCCCCCGGCACCGGCTTCGATAGGACCTTGATGCCGATGATGTCGGCCACCACCAGCACAAGCATCCCGATGAGACCCAGGCCTGCGATCCAGTAGAAGATCTTGCTCAGCCACACCACATACTTGTCCAGAGCGTGGATCACGCCCTTGCCCGACCCGGCCTCACGGACCCGTAGAGGCTCCTGGTCGAGAGGTGGCATCTCCATAGGACCTCCTCGTTCGGCAGACGCCGGCTATGCATGGAGGCGGAGCATACGCCCCGCCTCCATGCCGGCTTTGACAACCAACAACAGACCGCTATCTCGCGCGCGTCCCTGCGTCTCTATCTCGCCTCTACTGGGCCGACGGGGACTTGATGTTGTCCTTCACCCACGCGGCGCAATCTGCTTCGCTCGGCGCGTTGGGCAGCCACTCTTGGATCTTGCTATCCACGAAGCCTTGATAATCTTCAGTGAAGCCGGCGCCCTGGAGGTCGCCCAACTTCTTGTCGACTATCGGCTGGACGGCGGCCTTCCACGCAGCGCCTTCTTCCTCTGACAGGTCTATGACCTCACGGCCGTCACCCAGGGAAGTGAAGTACTCGATGCCGGCGTAATCATAGGCCGCGGAGACCATGGCAAAGGCCTCGATCGACTCCTGCGCGACGTCGGTGAAGACCTGCTGGATATCGGCCGGCAGCTCCTCCCACTTGTCTTTGTTCATGACCATGTACATGGCCGTGATAGAGCCGATAGAAAAGGCCTGGGTGACATACTTGGCCACTTCGGCGTGCTTCCAACCTGCGAGGACCTCGCGGGGAGCGATGCTCCCGTCGATGACCCCCTTGGACAAGAGCTCGTAGGCCTCGTTCTGCGCCGCGGCATAGCCCTCGGCGCCGAGCGCGCCGGCGATGGCCGCGCCCACGCCCGTCGACCTGATGACCAAGCCTTTCGCGTCCGCCAACGTCCTCACCGGCTTGCTCGCCGTGAAGAGCACCTGCGGTCCGGTCCCGTACAAGCAGAGCGTGTGCACCTCTTCCAGCTCGGCGGGCTTGAACTCATTGTAGAACTCGTTGACC
>JAFGIH010000290.1 GCA_016929985.1 Thermoleophilia bacterium
GGGGCGGGGAACTCCAGGACCACCACCGCCCGATCGGATCCTTGATACACGTAGTAGCGCTGCCCCGTACCACTCGGCGGGGCGAGCGTTTCGGCAAAGGAGACACCGGACAGAGACGTGTAGGTCTCCAGCCGCTCCATCAGGACGGAGCCCGCCTTCTCGGCCGACCCTGCGTCCCCGTAAACGAGACCGAGGCGGGCGATCTGCTCATCGTCCGTCACGACATCAGCGATGACGAGCACTTCATAGGCAGGCAGGGCCTCTGGAGTAGAAGTGGCCGTCTCCGGCGACGGCAGATCGACATCAAGCGGCGGATAGGCGATGCTCAGCGCCAGAGCAGGGCCGGCGATGGCCGCCTGCAAGACGTCGGCATCCTCACCCATCGCGTTGACACCGGCCCGATAGCCGGGGGAGTCTGCCAAGCTGGGCGCCGTCCCCGTCGCAGCGTCCACATGTGCCAGTACCATTTCCAGATCGGCTGACGACACCAGCAGGTCATCGCTGATGATCATCGGCTGGCGCCGTCCCAGATACCCGCCGAACGGGTTCTCCTGAAGCACATTGGACAGGTCTGCCGCAAACCCGTCAGCGGGATCCTCCCCCCAGAGCCAGACCGTTGTTCCATCGAAGTCCTGCGGAGCCAGATCCAGGTTGGTTTGGCAGGCGGCACGGATGGCGTCCGCATCGAAACTGCCCGCCAGCATCAAACCGTCCCCCGGCGGTACACCGAAGTGGACCGCTTGGTCGACTTCCAGCGGGCTGAACCCAACCGTCTCCGGCCCGTCTTCCAGCCAGGCCAGCCAGTGGTCGCTGATCGACCACGCGGCTCCTCTGAAGACAACCCACCACACGCTGTGTGGCACGTCGGAATCCGAAAGACCGGCGAACTCCTCGGCGTCCGCCGGGCGGATGGCGCCGTACGCGGATTCCATGGCGGAGTAGTCGACCAAGTAGACGAAGTCATCGGCCTGGCTGATGGGGTCTTCCGGGATACCTGCGAGCAAGGACAAGAGCGGCCCGGCGCTTGACGTCGAAGTGGTGCTGGACGTTGCGAGGGTGCTGAGCGAACTCGTCGTCAAGGCTGCACACGACACACACGGGAGGCCGACCAGCAACGAGAGGACGCCGATGACACAGAGAACACGAGGTTTCGCCTTCATGATCCGGACCCCCATTCTCTCGGTGGTGGATGCCGGGCCACTAATCAAGCATAGCCGCTCAACGCCCGGCGCTGAGCCACGAAGACCCACATCTCATATTAGCGCAGCTCGACTGCCACGCCGGAGACCTGGGACATAGCGAGACACATGAGGAGATTTCTCGAAACAGAGGGAGAGTCATACCGGTTCAGGGAGAGCCGAAACAGAAAGATCAGCTCGCAGGTGAAGTCATGACCAGGGATGGCCAGCTCCTCCATGATTGAGCTGGTCAACTTCTCGACTGACGAACACACGGATAGAATGAGGGGCCGTGACAACTGCTTGGGAGACATGCCCGTGGACTACGTGATAGAAAGAGCGAACGATGACGACCGAGAAGGCATCCTCGCCGTCATGGCCGCCTGGAACATGCACCATGTACCCTCCCCCGAGATGGAGGAGTTGGATCTCTCCTGCTTCTTCGTAGCGCGCGCCCGTCCTTCAGGCGAGATCATCGGGGCTGCCGGGTACAGAATCCTCTCGGCTGACGCCGGAAAGACGACGCTTCTCGGGGTGTTCCCGGAGTTCACCGGCACAGGGATCGGCAGAGAGCTGCAGATAGCCAGGCTGCAGGCTATGCACGAAGCCGGCGTGAGGACCGTCACCACCAATGCGGACCGCCCCGATGTGATTGTTTGGTACAAGAAGCACTTCGGCTACCACGAGGTGGGAACCCTCGAGAAGCTCTGCTCCTTCGGCCTGGTGGACGTGCCAATGTGGACCACCATGCAAATGGACCTGGAGGAGTATTTCGCGACCGAGGACGAACGCGAGCGCCGCAGAAGCGACTACATCTCCCACAACGATCCGGCGCCGCTCAGCCCCTACCCTCCGCTCATCATCAACGTCTCTCTCACCGGTACGGTGCCCACGAAGCGCCGCACGCCCCACGTGCCGGTCAGTGTCGACGAGATCGTCGAGGACGCGGTGCTCGTGCATGACGCTGGCGCCCACATCGTCCATCTACACGCCCGCGACGAGCAGGGGTCGCCCACACCTTCGGCGCAATACTACGAGAAGATCATCGGCACCCTCCACAAGGAGAGACCCGGATTGCTCTGCTGCGTCACCACTTCGGGACGCAACTGGTCGGACTTCGAGAGTAGGTCGGAGGTGCTGAACCTCGCTGGGGTGGCCAAACCCGACCTGGCGAGCCTGACACTCGGCTCTTTCAACTTCCTCTCCGGGCCGAGCGTCAATTCCATAACGATGGTGGAGCAGCTTGCCCTGGCCATGAAGGAGAGAGGGATAAAGCCCGAACTGGAGGTGTTCGATTCGGGCATGCTCAACCTCGCCCGGTACCTGGAGCGCCATGACCTTCTCACCGGCACCAAGTATTTCAACCTCCTATTGGGGAACCTGAACACGGCTCCGGCCACCCTGGGGAGTCTGGCCTGGTTGGTCCAATCACTACCGGAGCGCTCGATCTGGTCGGTGGGAGGTATCGGCCACTTCCAATTGCCGATGAACGTGGCGGCGGTTGTGGGTGGTGGCCATGTTCGGGTCGGACTGGAAGACACCGTTTATTACGATTACGAGCGCACGACTCTGGCACAGAACGTGGACCTCGTCCGGAGGATCGTACGGGTGGCGAGCGAGTTGCAGCGCCCGCTGGCGAGCTTGGATCAGGTCAGGGTGCTGCTGGGAATCGAATAGGGGACGGCTCCATAGTCGTCACGACGTGCCGCGCCCGCGCATCTGATCGCGCGATCCGATACTCGACGTTTTTCCTACGGCAACAACGCCTTCACCTGACTGATCACCGGCTCCACACAGGCGATGAAGGTGAAGTGCTCGACCTCGTCCCGGTTGGCGGTGATGAGGGCGGAGATGTAGGAGGGGAGCGGTCCGGCAAGGGGACTTATGAGGAGCTGGCCGTGATCCAAGGCCACATAGGGTCCCCCGGCGAGAGCGTCGGGGAACTTGTCCCCGGAGGTAAGAGCAGTGTGGGCGAAGGTGAGTCCGGCATTGGCCTGGGCCCAGGTGGCCACGTTGGCACAGGTCTCGTAGCGATCGGCTCCGGAGAAGTTCCTGAGTCCCGCCACTCCCGCCGGATCGGGAGTGTAGGTACCGGCCTTCACATACGTGGTCACGCCCAGCTCGTCCAGTGCCTGCACCGCCCAGCTGTTCATGGGGTTGTTGTCCGACTGGTCGGTGAGGAGGATAGGCCAGTGCTGGTCGCAGGCGAGTGCTGACACCCCGATGGCGTCGGGGAAGTTGGTGCCTATGGTGACGATGCCGGTAGCGGCGGATATGTCCCGTCCGGTGGCGTCTACCCGCTCACCCAGTTTCTTCGCCACCAGGTAGCTCATCTGGTAGACGTCGGCGCCGTTGATCGTCACGACGGCGGCCTCGGGAAGAATGCCTTGGACCGCATCTGCCACGGCGGTGCCGGTAAGCCCGATGCAAAAGACGTGATCGGGATCGAGCCGGGTGAGCTCGGCCGCCACGCCGGAGTAGAGCACCGTCTTGGAGGAAAGGAGCACCGGGCCCCCGTACGCGGCCGCCAGCGGGGCGCCGCAGAGCGCCTCTTGGTAGCTTTCCCAGCCCGGAGCAAGGACTACCCCGGAGTCCGCGGGGAGCCCAGTGGGGTAGCTCGCCGCCGGGAACATGGCCTGACTGAGCTTGAGGGCCGTATCGAAGCGGTCAGAACCGACGATGGTGGTGCAGGGGACGGTGGTACTGGACGGGACGATGCTGACCGGATCCCAGTAGTAATGGATGATCTGCTGCCACGTCCACCCCAGAGCGGCCAACTGCTGGGTGCCCCACTGGGGCATGCGGGTGGGGTGGATCGGACAGCGGTAGTTGGAATCCAGGGCGGAGTCCCCACAGTACTGCAGCATGAAGAGAGCACCGTCCTTGAGCAGATAGCTGCTCCAGGTGTCGTCCACGGCGGCGTCTGTGCGCGGATCGGAGCGGGTGGGATCGTACCACTGATCTTCCCATCCGTCCGTCACGTCAGCGTATACGGAGGGGTGGTAGGAATTGGGGTACTTGCCGCCCTTGCTCACGTAGTACCAGGCGTATTCCTTGACCGCGATCGCCCCGGCCCGCAGAGACTCGACCGGCCACTGCACGAGCCACTCACAGGGCAGCACGTGCTTGCAGTAGAACTCGAAGTCGACCACCTGGACGATGCTCGGGGTGAGATGGGTCCGATAGACCCGGATGGTCGCCGGTGGTGTGAGCGTCGCAGCGCCGAGACCGTACCTGGCGCCTGTGACGGCAGTGTCAGCCGCGGAGGATTCCGGGGCAAAGCCTGACTCGGTGAGCGAGTAGAGGACGGCTTCTTCGACCCCCTCGGGCGTGAGCAGCGGGCTGACCGTGAGCCGCGGCGCCCAGGCCCTCAAGAGCGACTCCTCGCACAGGTAGCCGGCCGCCTCGTACACGGCCGTGAGTCGGGCGCCGGCCACCGTGGCAACAGTCAGCGCGAACTCACCGGATGCGTCTGCGACCGACGTACCCGCAAGCGTGCCATCCTCCTTGAGGATCGTGACTTGGGCCCCGCCAATAGGTTGTCCCGTGGTGAAGTCCCGGAATTGGCCTGATATGGCCACCTGCAGCGGAGCGACGGCCGAATCGGCCGCGACAGCGGGAGAGGGCGGCACGAGCGCGAGCGCAGAGAGAGCCAAGAAGGCCGCGCAGAGAAATGCGACGACCCCGAGAACAAGGGGCCGCATCCTGTCACGGGAGTGCTGCTTGATCAACATCGTCCGCATTATACGGGGAAGCCGGCGGCCGCGGCCGGCCGGCCGAGCGGGCCGGTGCCAGAGAGCCAGCGTGCAAGCGGCGAAGACGATATGCCCCCGGGGTGACTCGAACACCCGGTATGTGGTTTAGGAAACCCCCGTCAGGCTGTCCATGGCGTAGTACCGAGTATCACCGAGCGCACAAACCACCCTGTAAATCTGGAGATTTCGTCCATCGCTTATCACTGAGTGTTGTCTGGGTAGGCGTGGCGGTAGGGGTAACGGTAGGGGGCATCTTACCGATGCTACGTACCCCTCGACCAGCCGACACGAGCCCTGCAGTGTAACTCGACCGAAGCTTGTGCATGGAAGAGCAATTGCGGTCGATGGAAGAAGCCAGGGTGACGCAATCAGACAGGCCTACCCCGTAGGCAGTTTCGTCCAGCGTGATGCTGGGTAGCAGACAGGAGTATTCCGTGGATAGCGA